>JACPQP010000356.1 GCA_016190465.1 Chloroflexota bacterium | reverse complement strand
GTCCAGGAAGGGCCGCCGCCCGTCCTGGCGGGGTTTGGGGTGTCCCCAAAACCATCAAAAACTTCCTGATACCGACCTAGAGCCGGGGCTCGTTCAGCACACCCTGGACCAGGCTGTTCGCCTCCTTGAAGTCGGACTCCTTCGGCGGGTTCGGGTTCAACAGGATCTTGTCGAGGGCGTTCTTGATGGTGGTCCAGGCCTTGTTCGTTTGAAGGTTGGCGGCGTACCAGTGCGTCTCCGCCTGGGCGAGGTGCTCGGCGTACAACTTCATCGCGGGCACGGCCTTGGCCAGCTCTTCCGACTCGTAGACGTCCTTGCGCATGCCCGGCGTGGCCGCGCCGCCGCCCGCCGCCAGGCCGAGCCGGATGCCCTGCTCCTTGCCGCACATGTAGGTCAGTAGCTTGAAGCTCTCCTGCTGGAACTTGCCCTTGGCGCTCATCGCCATCTGGTCGTGGTTGTAGAACACCGGGATCTTCCCCGCCGGCCCCTTCGGCATCGACGCGTGCCACATCGTGAACCGGTTCCCGATGGCGACCGTGTCGCCAGACTGCCAGAGGCCGCCGCCACGCATCGCCCCGGCGCCCGAGATGAAGATCTGGTTGTAGTCCAGGCTACCGGGCAGCGGGCAGACCTTGTGCTTGTGCAGGATGTCGTGGATCCACAGGACCGCGGCCATCTGCTGAGGCTGGTCCAACTCGGCCTTGGTCGCCCCCAGCCTGGGGCTGACCGGGTCGACGCCCCAGGCGCGCAAGTGGCCGGTGAGCTCCCAGCCGCTGTGGCCCGGGTAGAGATACCCCCACTGGTCGGTCTTGCCGCCGCTCCCCTTGGTGAGCTTCTTCGCCATCTCCACGAGCTCGTCGTAGGTCTTGGGAGTGGGCGGGTCCAGGTTCTCCTTGGCCAGCATCTCCTTGTTGTACCAGATGCCCGAGAAGCCGGTGTGCCCCTTGTAGGGGAGGGCGTAGAGGTTGCCCTTCCAGGTGAGATGGTCGAGGCCAGGCTTGTAGTACTGGCTCATGTCGTAGTTCTGCGCCTTGATCAGCGGGTCGAGGCTCGTCCAGAAGCCGCCGTCCGCCATCTGGTGGTAGAACCCGACATGGGTGAAGGCGACGTCGCCCAGCGTGCCACCGGCCCCCATCGTCAGCAGCTTGTCCTGGTACTCGGCGCCGGGGAACGACTCCAGCTTGACGGTGATGCCCGAGTTGAGCTTCTGGAATGCCTCGATCCCCATCTCGGTCTTGGTGCCTTCGGCGCCGGTGCGCACGTGCAGGCGCAACTGGACCTCGGCGGCTGCCTTGGGTGGGGCAGCCGCGGGCGTCGGCGCCGCGGCCGCAGGCTTCTCGGCCGGCTTCGCCGGTGCCGGCGTGGGCGTTGGCGGGGCGGCCGGCGCGCAGGCGGCCAGCAATGCGCCGCCGGCCGATCCAACGATGGCGAGCGCGAGGAAATGCCTCCGGGTGGTGCAGCTTCGGGTCGACATGGCAGAATCCCCCTGTTCTTGTTTCGTTGTGGCGGCAAGGCGGGCTGACCCGCTTGGAAGTATGTCGCATGTCAGCCCAACTGGCAGCACTATACTGTGGAGAAGGCAGTTTGTCAATCGGCAGTCGTCATCGAGCGGTCGGAATCCTTGCGCCCCTCTAACCGGAAACCGACACCAGTCTGACAGCCATTCGATATAAAGAAAGCGTGAAAGGTGCCGCGCCGCGAGGGCGCGGCCGCACTGAGGAGGATTGACATGGTGCTGCTCACTCGTTACGACCCCTTCCGCGAGGCGCTGTCGTTGCGCGACGCGATGGATCGGCTCTTCCAGGAGAGCTTCATCCGGCCTGGCGGCTGGATGCCCGGGATTGACGGCGCTGGCGTGCCCGTGGACGTGCAGGAGACCGAGGACGCCTACGTGGTGACCGCCTCGCTGCCTGGCTGGAAGCCCGAGAGCATCAGCATCGCCGTCCAGAATGGCATCTTGACGATCAGCGGGGAGCACGCCCCTGCCGAGCAGAACGAGAAGGGTAAGGTGTACCACGTGCGAGAGCGTGTGACCGCTTCGTTCAGCCGATCGTTCACGTTCCCGGCCCCGGTCGACGCCGACAAGGCCGAGGCGCGCTACGAGAACGGGGTGCTCACGCTGAGGCTCCCGAAGGCCGAGAGGGCGAAGCCCCGGCGCATCAAGCTTGGCACGCCGCAAGAGCTCGGCGGCCCGGAGCCAAGGAACTGACGCAGACCCGGGGTAGCCCGGAACGGCGACGGGGCGACACGGAGACGGGGCGACACGGAGACACGGCAACGCGCCGACCC
>JACPQP010000355.1 GCA_016190465.1 Chloroflexota bacterium | reverse complement strand
CGTGGGGCTTCAGGCGGCGCGGGAGCGCCGGCCGCGCCGGCTGGTCGTGCTGTTTCAGCCCCACACCTTCCACCGGCGGCGGGGGGTCTTCGACGACTTCGTGGGCGCCGTGTCGACGGCCGACCGTGTCGCCGTCGCCGACATCTACATGCCGGCCGGACGCGAGCAACCGGGCGCCGACGTTCACGCGGCCGACCTCGTTCGGGCGATGGCGCATCCGGCCGCCACGTATGCGGGCTCGGTGGATGCCGCCGCCGAGCTGCTGGCGCCCGAACTCGCGGCGGGCGACCTGGTGCTCACGCTGGGCGCCGGAGACATCCACCGCGCCGCGGACCGACTGGTGGCGCTGCTCCGGTCGCGCGGCGACGCAATTCCCCCGTCGACCCTCGCCGCCCACGAGGCCCACCACCAGGACACAGTGGGCGACCGCTTTTCCTGACATCGTGCGCGCGTGGGGCGTGGGGTTTGGACCGCGAAGGACACAAAATGAGGATCGCCAATACGGCAAGGTGGCCACATGGCAACCCGTCTTTACGGACGGAGGACTTTCTGCTATGGTTGTGGGGTGGGAGGTGGTGATATGGCGACAACAGAAAAGCCAGTCAAGCTGACCGTGAACCTCGGCGACCGGGAGCTTTACCGCGCGATCCGCCACGCGGCGATCGAGCGCGACCGGCCGGTCCGGGAGATCGTGGTCGAGGCCCTCCGGGAATGGCTGGAGCGACAGGAAGAGAAGGAGGATCTGGCCGCGATCGCCGGGGCCGAAGGCGAGCCGACCGTCCCCTGGGAGCAGGTCAAGGCCGAGCTGCGCCAGAGGCGCGATATCGCCCGTGGCAGGTAAGGCGTATCAGCTTGTCATCACCCGCTCGGCGAGGAAGGATCTGCTCGGGCTGCCTCCGAAGATCGGCGAGCAAGTCGAGGAGACGATAGATCGCCTCCTCTCACGACTTCGAGAGGGGCAGCGAGCGCAGGACATGCGGCGTGTGGAGGGTCGCCCGGATACGTATCGGGTGGACACCGGAGAATACCGCATCCTGTTTGCCATCGACGAGGCGGAGGCGCTGATGACCGTGTTTCGCATCCGGCACCGAAAAGACGCCTACCGTAACCTGTGACCTTCGTATCACCACTCGGTGCACCGGCAGAGGCCCGAATCGAGGTAGCCGCGGCTCGATCCTGGCTCGGTAGCCCGGTGGGACCCCGGAGACCGTGATCGCCCTCCTGGACAACACACTGTCCTCCGATGCGCGTCCCGTAGCAGGCACGCCGGGCCTGCCGGTGCTGCTGATCGACCACACCCCTGGTGCAGCCGGTCGGGGCTGGCCCCCGTGCCAGCCCTCTGCCATGCCGCGCACGCCGCGCCGATCCCCCGGCGGACTCCGGCGCTTCTACCTGCTTTCGTGCCACGCCGGTGATGTTTCTCGGGCGTCTGCGGCGCTCCCAATCAGCTTGATAGCTCCAGTTGGCGGGAACAGATGGCGGATCACCGGTCTGGCCCAGCAGCAAGTCTGTTGGCGCGTGGCGATCAACCCCTTGCCGGCGTTCCCCTTCGGAGGAACGCCCAGGACGTGGTGCAGCACTTCGCCGAAGAAGAGGCAGCCGATGCGGCTCTGGCGCCAGGCAGCATCCAGCGGGCCCTCAGCCTTCAGGGTCCTGGAGCGACCTGGATTGGGATGAGATGGAAGCCGCCCTTGACCGCCCAGTGGCTTCCCGCCACCCGAACCATCTCCCCGAGAGTCGTCTGGGCCGGCCCGAACACGACGTAGGAGGCCAGGTCCGGTCGCATCGAGGATCCTGAGGTCACGAGATGAGCAGACCGGACTCGATTGCGGTGGTCGCGAACTGCGGCACGGAGCGACGAAGAGTCTCGGCCACCTGCAGCGCCGTCCGCGGCGGGTTCACCAGATGCTCCGCTTGCTCCCTGAGCACGAGCGCCATCTCCCGAGAGTCGATCTCCCAGAGACGACTGAGGAACTCATCGGGGTCCTGCACGGCAACGGCGTAGGGCTGGCAAGCGTGCTCGGGGAAGTGAGCCTTTCCAGCCTACCCGTACAGGCCCATTTCCTGCGCTTCCCGGGCCATCTCCATGAGCGCCTGGCGCCTGCTTTGACTTCGGCGCTGCCGGTAGGCCATCAGGTCGCCGAACCTGACCCGGCGGTGGCTGCCGACGTAGTGGCAGGGGATCTCCCCAGCCTCTAACAGCTTGATGAGGAACGGGCGCGAGACGTTCAGCAGCTCTGCTGCCTGCTGGGTAGTGAGCTCAGCCTGGGTGGGGACGATGCTTACGGCGTTCCCCCGGGCAAGCTCGTGGACGGCTCGGGCCAGAAGCTTGCGGACCGACTCCGGGAGCCTCACTCGCTTGCCGGCGGGTCCCACGACCACCGTTTCGGGCTGGTCCGGGTCAGCCAACAGCGTATCCAGCTCACGGATGGCCGGCGTTTCTTCATCGGGCGCCAGCACGGCATCGCGATCGAGCGCAACCATGATGTCCCCCCGCCTCATCGAGAATCCTACCACACAACCGCAATATCCGCAATTCCGTGTCGCTCTTCGTGCCCCTTGTGTCTTCGTGGTAAGCCCCGCGTCGCCCCGTCAACCCCGTCAACCCCCGTCGCTACGGCGTGAACTCGCCATCGCCGTCGATCGCCGTCACCCGGACGAAGTACCCGCGGCCCAACTGGATCGCGAAGTTGTTGCTGGTCCAGCCAACCAGGTGGGCCGACCAGGAGCCCACCGCATCGTTCCACCGCACCACCTGGCTCGCGCTGATCCCGTCCGCTCGGATCGCCTGGCCCAGGCTCTCCGCCAGGTAGGTGACCGGGTTCGGCACGGCGATCAGGTTCCAGCCGACCACCATCCCGCGCACCGTCTGCGGCGTCCGGATCTCGTGGCCGGTGAAGCCCGCCGTCCCCGTCCCCCCGGTCACTCGGACGAAGTACCCGCGCGTCGGGTCAATCGCGAAGTTGTTGCTGGTCCAGCCAACCAGGTGGGCCGACCAGGAGCCCAGCGCCTCGTTCCAGCGCACCACCTGGCTGGCGGTGACACCTTCGGCGATCAGCGCCTGACCCAGCGTCTCCGCCAGCACGGTCGCAGTCGGCTCGACCGGCATCGCCATCAGATTCCACCCGGTGACGAACGAGAGCGGGACGGTGATGACCGTCTGGAGCTGGAGGTCGCCCAGGTCGCCGAAGCCCGCCGCCGGGTCGATGGCCGAGGTCCCGTAGCTCTGCCGAACGATGCCGCGCGACCCGCACAGGCTCTCGACCTGGACGACGTCGCCCGGCACCTGGTAGTCGAAGAAGCTGGCCAGATCGGCCGTCCGTGCTTGAAGCTCGATCTGCCACTCGCCGTTCTCACCCGTCAGGACGGAGAGCCAGGTCGAGTCGCCCGCGCTGCCGGTGGTGTCGCCATCGCGCAGCCGGACCAGGACCGGGCAGCTCGGCGCGACCTGCCACGACTCGGTGAGGAGCCGACCGACGACCGAGTTTGGCGCGCCGGGCAGGAGCGACGGCCCGGTCGTGAAGCGATAGGGCGCGGTGACATCGCCGGCGGCCACCCCATCGGTGTCGATGAGGAACTGGTAGGCCGTCTCCGGCGAGAGCCCGGT
>JACPQP010000358.1 GCA_016190465.1 Chloroflexota bacterium | reverse complement strand
GCTGGGCACCGTCCTGGGCGCCTGCCAGCAGCCGGCCCCGACACCTACGCCGGTGCCGGCGCCCAAGCCGGCCGCCCCGGCGCCGGCTGCCCCGGCGCCCACCACCGCGCCAGCGCCCAAGCCGGCCGCCCCGACCCCCACCCCGGTGCCGGCGGCGAAGCCTGCCACGAGCCAGGCGCCGGTGACCCTCGTCCACAGCGCCTGGGGCGCCCTCGACAGCCCGTGGGGCAAGTACAACCAGCACTACATGGACAAGCTCAAGGCGAAGCGATCCAACGTCACCATCGAGTACCAGTCAGCGCCATGGGCCGAGTACCACACGAAGCTGCTGACTCAGGCGGCGGCGGGCACCGCGCCCGACACGTTCGCGCAGAGCAACGTCTACTACCCCAAGTACATCTCCAAGGGCGGCGCCCGCGACATCACCCAGTTGGCCTCGGGCGACGCCGCCTTCGACGTGAAGGACTTCATCCCGGCCTCGCTTCGCCTCAGCACGTACAAGGGAAAGCTCTACGGCCTGCCCCACATCTCCAGCTCCTGGGTCCGCATCTGGAGCCAGGCGATCTTCAAGGAGCTCGGCCTCACCAGCCCCATCGACCTCGATAAGGAGGGGAAGTGGACCTGGCAGAGCTTCCTGGAGGCGGCCGCGAAGATCACCAAACGCGACTCTGCCGGCAAGGCGAGTCGGCTCGGCTTCGGCGATCCGGGCATCAACTATCTGACCGTCCACCAGTGGGCGTGGCAGAACGGCGCTAACGTCCTCCGACAGCCCGACCTCGACGAGTTCGTCCTGAACTCTGCCGAGGGCGCCGAGGCGATCCAGTTCCAGGCTGATCTGCTCAACAAGCACAAGGTCTCGCCACTGGCGGGGGAGATCCTCAAGGACGCCGTCTCGGACTTCAACTCTGGCCGAATCGGCATGTTCGACTCCTGGGCCAACTTCGAGCCCTTGCAGTTCAAGCAGAACAAGGACAAGAAGGACCGCGACGTCGTCTACCCCGCGAAGGGGAAGGAGCGGATCACGATTCTCCACACCAACTCGCTGGGCATCTCCTCGTCGAGCAAGATCCCGGACATCGCCTGGGAGTTCATCTCCGCGATGGGAAGCAAGGAGGGCGACCTCGACCAGGCGAAGTTTGGCATTGGCATCGTCCTGCGCCGGTCGAACCTGAAGGCGCTCGACGAGATCAACAAGAGGGACTTTGGCGTGGAGCACGCCGAGGTCGTGACCGAGATCATCGCGACCGGCCGAACCTTCGACATCACGCCGGTCTACAGCGAGGTCGAGATGGCCTTCAACGCGGCGATGGACGACGTCAAGCTGGGCAAGGCGTCGGCCAAGGATGCGCTCAACAAGGTGAAGCCCGAGATCGACAAGCACCTGGCAACCCTGAAAGGATAGGAGCGGGCCTGGCGACGGAGAGGGCGAACACCACTAGGGAGGGTTACCGTGGCGACCGTGGCCGCCCGTTCGCGTGGTCGCTGGACCCTGCGCCAGCGTGAGGCGCTGGCCGCTTACCTGTTCCTGCTGCCCTGGCTGGTCGGTCTGCTGGTGTTCGTCCTCGGGCCGGTCGTCGCTTCGTTCCTGCTGGCGTTCACCAGTTGGGACCTGCTCAACCCGCCGCAGTGGATCGGCCTGGGCAACTTCGACAAGATGTTCTCCGGGGACAAGCTGTTCCCCATCTCGCTCTACAACACGGCCTACTACACCTTCATCAGCGTGCCGCTCCACGTCGTCGTCGCGCTGGTGCTGGCCCTGGCCCTGAACCTGCCGCTCCGGGGCATCCGCTTCTTCCGCACCGCCTTCTACGTACCGTCGGTCACCCCGGCGGTGGCCAACGCCATCCTCTGGCTCTGGATCTTCCAGCCCGAGGTCGGGCTCCTCAACGTCGCGCTCGGCGCCTTCGGCGTTCCGCCGCAGCGCTGGCTGTTCGAGGCGGAGCTGGCCAAGCCGTCGTTCATCATCATGAGCATGTGGGCCAGCGGTGGCCAGATGGTGATCTTCCTGGCCGGGCTCCAGAGCATCCCGGAGCACCTCTACGAGGCGGCCAGCATCGACGGCGCCGGCGCCTGGCGCCGTTTCCTGCACGTAACGCTGCCGATGCTGAGCCCGGTGATCTTCTTCAACCTGGTGATCGGCCTGATCGGTACGTTCCAGGTGTTCTCCGCCGCCTATATCATGACCGGCGGCGGACCGAGCTACTCGACCCTCTTCTACGTGCTCTATCTGTACAATAACGCCTTCAAGTTCCTCCAGATGGGCTACGCGTCCGCGCTTGCCTGGGTGCTCTTCCTGATCGTGCTGTTCTTCACCCTCGTCCAGTTCCTGGTGGCCGGCCGGTGGGTGTACTACGAGGGCGAGCTCAAGCGGTGAGGTAGATGGTATGGGACAGGTAGGCCAGGCCCGCGTCCTTTCCTCCCCGGCGTTGCCGCAGGCGGTGCCGAGACGGTCAAGCGCCTTCCGGCGCAATCTGCCTCGCGCCGTCGTCTATGGGCTGCTCGCGGTCGGCGGCTTTATCTTCGCTCTGCCGCTGCTATGGCTCTTCTCGACCTCGCTGAAGATGCCCGGCCACGAGTTCGTGCTGCCGCCGGAGTGGATCCCCAACCCGGTTCGTCTGGAGAACTACACCGAGGCGTTTCGGGTCCGGCCGTTCGCCCTCTTCACCCGCAATACGATGGTCATCCTCATCCTGGCTACCGCCGGCACGCTCATCACCGGTTCCATGTCGGCCTACGCCTTCGCCCGGCTGCGCTTCCCCGGACGGGGTATCCTCTTCGGCATCACCCTCTCGACGCTGATGCTGCCCTTCGTGGTGACGATGGTGCCGACGTTCATCCTGTTCAAGCAACTGAAATGGATCAATACCTTCGCGCCCCTGATCGTGCCCTACTGGGCCGGTGGGGGCGCCTTCAACATCTTCCTGATGCGGCAGTTCTTCATGACGATCCCCTACGAGCTCGAGGAGGCCGCGCGCATCGACGGGGCCGGGTTCTTTCGGAGCTACTGGCAGATCACCCTGCCGCTCGCCGGCCCGGTGCTGGCCACGGTGGGTATCTTCTCCTTCATCCACCACTGGAACGACTTCCTGGCTCCGCTCATTTATCTGTCCAGCCCGTATCTCCAGACGCTGGCCCTGGGGATCCAGACCTTCCGGGGCGAGTTCGGCAACCAGTGGAACCTGCTGATGGCGGCCTCGGCGGCCATGGTGGTCCCGGTGCTGCTGATGTTCTTCTTCGCCCAGCGGTACTTCCTGCGGGGTGTCGCCATGACCGGCCTGGCCGGACGCTAGGTAGGGATCAGGAAGTTTTTGATGGTTTTTGGGAACACCCCAAACCCCGCCAGGACGGGCGGAGCCCTTCCTGGATCTTGCCGAGACGCAGATGAAGCCTTTGCGACCGACTGAGAGGAATCCGTGCCTGACCCAATGACCTCCCGCGACCGACTGCGGACGGCGCTCTGCCTGGGGCAGCCCGATCGCGTCCCGGTGACGCTCTACGAGATCGACCCGTTCCTGTCGGTTGCCTGGCGCGCATTCGACCACACGTACGATCGAGTGAGACAGGCCGCCCGGGACCTTCAGGACACGATCTCCTTCGCCCGGCTCGACGTCGGGCTCTTCCACAGCGCCCCGGACAGCTTCCCCGTCGAGCGGCGCACCTGGGCCGAAGGCGCCTCGACCTTCGTCGAGACCATCGTGCCGACGCCCCGCGGGCGCCCGCTGCGGTCACTGTACCGCCGCCACGACGGGGTGGAGACCTCCTGGCGGCTCAAGCTTCCGGTGGAGGACGAGGACGACCTGGAGGCTTTTCTCTCCCTCCCGTACACCCCCAGTCTGCCGGACCTGGCCGAAGTGGACCGCGCCGACGGCGAGCTCGGCGAGCGCGGGCTGATCACGTTCAGCCTGGGCGACCCACTTGGCGCCGTCCTCGGATTGTTGCCCTTCGAGACCTTTGCCCTCTGGTCCACCACCGAGCGGGACCGGGCCAACATCCGGCGCCTGCTCGACGTCATGCACGAGCGCGTCTACCGCCTCGTCGATCACCTGGTGGCCCACTCCCACCAGCGGGCCTTTCGATTCTGGGGACCCGAGTACGCCGGCCCCTCTCTCCTGCCGCCCGCGCGCTTCAAGGAGTTCGTCGTCGACTACCTCACCGACATCGTCCGGCTCGTCCGGCGCAGCGGCAACTACGCGATCGTCCATTGCCACGCCCGGCTCAACGCGATCCTCGAGCTCATCGCCCGGATGGAGCCGAACGCGCTGGAGCCCATCGAGAGCATCCCGGCCAGCGGCGGCGACGTCACGCTGGCCGACGTCAAGCGCCGGATCGGTGATCGCGTCTGCTTGATGGGAAACATCCAGGGCCTCGACCTGGAGACGGGGACGCCGGACGAGGTCGAGCGCCTGGTAGCCCAGGCCATCGCCGAGGGCGGCCCGGGCGGCGGCTTCATCCTGATGCCCACCGCCATGCCGGTGACGCCGCTCGACGAGCGGATGGAGCGAAACATCCTCCGGTTCATGGAGGCGGGACGGCGATACGGAAGGTACCCGTAGGGGCAGATCTCCGAACTTGCCCCGAGGAGATGCCCGCCACCAAGACACAAGGGACACTGTTAGGGCTTATCTGTCTGGTACTCCCGCAGCACCGCGAGAAACACGGCCGGCGTCACGATGCGGATGCCGCGATACTCCCCGAGGCGCAGCAGGTGCGTGTCGCCGCTCACCACGTACTCGGCTCCGCCGGCGACCGCCGCCCAGCCGCCCTCACCCCTCGCCCCTCTCCCCGTGGGAGAGGGGTAGGGGGTGAGGGCCGCTGCGGTTTCCTGCGGCTCCACCAGGACTCCGTACTCTCGAAAGCCCTGCGCAACCTCCGCGATGTCCAGGCGATGCCGCGACGCGAGGCGCGGGTAGTCCAGCACTCGGGCATACTCCTGCACGATGGCCTCGCTGACGACGAATTCATATTCCTGACGTCGCCACGCCCCAAGAACCATCGCTGGCGTCCCCGCTGGATTCACAGTCCCGCTGGCCACGACGTTGGTGTCCAGGACTGCTCTCACGTGTCCTCCCGGGGAGCGGCCGGCCAACCGCCTTGAGCACGGGTCGCCTGGATCGCCTCGTCCACCAGCCGGTCCGCCTGATCTGCCGCGAGGTCTGCCCGCCTGGCCGCGGCCTCGATCTGGTCAAAAAACGCCTCGCGGCGCCGCTTCCACTGCTCGTATACCTGGATGGGAACCACCGCGGCAACCGGCTGGCCGTGGCGCTCCACGACGATCCGGTCGCCGCGACTCACGACGCCCTGGAGGATCTTCCCGAAGCTGCGCCGGGCCTCGAATGCCCCAACCGCCTTCTCCATCTGACCGAGCACCTCTTCAAAGGACAGGATAGGGGGAAGCGACAGCGTCGCGTAGTTAGTTTTCGGTGCGATTTGGCGGGCACCAAGCCTGCCTGAGGCTGGTAGTGTGCGAAGTATTGTGTCAGTTTTGGGGGTTTGAGAATCAGGCGGTCATCCTGTAGGCTTGAGTGGGCACCCTTACCGAAGGAGGACCGCCTGATGGCGAAGAAGGTAGCACATCTCGGGGGGCGAGGCAAGCACAAGAAGGTTGACACACCCCCGTGCGGATGACATAGATG
>JACPQP010000383.1 GCA_016190465.1 Chloroflexota bacterium | reverse complement strand
CCGGTATACTTCTTGGGGAAGCGCCCGCGTACGGTTGTGCGCGGGCGCCTTTGTCCGGGTTGAATCGTAGGGGCTGGCCCCTGTGCCTGCCCCCCACCTATCGAGGCCGATGCCGATGGTCGAGATACGCGCGCGCGAGGAGCGCGCTCAAGAGGACATAAGTGTCGAGGCCGAGCAGCGCGAGAAGCGGTTCGTCGCGCTGACCTCGGTGGTCGCGGCGGTTGGGCTGACCGCGACGAAGCTGGTCGTCGGCCTGTTCACCGGCAGCCTCGGCCTGATCGCCGAGGCACTGCACTCGGGCATCGACCTCGTCGCCGCGCTGTTGACCCTCTTCGCGGTGCGGCTGGCGGACAAGCCCCCGGACCCGGAGCACCCCTATGGTCACGCCCGCGTCGAGAACGTCTCCGCGCTCGTCGAGGCCGGGCTTCTCCTCCTCACCGCCGTCTGGATCATCGCCGAGGCGGTCCAGCGGCTCGGCGGCGAGCCGGTTGAGGTCCACGCTGGCGTCTGGGCGTTCCTGGTGGTCGCCATCTCTATGGTCGTCGACTTCTCTCGTTCGCGGGCGCTCGCCCGGGCGGCCGCGAAGTACGGCAGCGAAGCCCTCGCCGCCGATGCCCTCCACTTCCGGACCGACATCTGGAGTTCGGCGGTGGTCTTCGTCGGGCTGGCCGGGGTGCAGCTCGGGCAGGCCATCGGCGATCCGGGCCTCTGGGGGCGCGCCGACGCCGACGCCGCGATCATCGTCGCGCTGGTCGTGATCGTCGTCGGCGGGCGGCTGGCTCGTGAGACGGTCGACGCCCTCATGGATCGGGCGCCGGAGGACATTGCGCACCGCGTCGCCGAGGCCGCGGCGAGCGTGGCCGGGGTCCGGGAGTGTCGCCGGGTGCGGCTCCGCCGGGCGGGCCATCGCCTGTTCGCCGACATCGTGGTCGCCGCCCCGCGCACCACGACCTTCGCCCAGGCCCACGACATCACCGAGGCCGTCGAGGACGCCGTTCGGGCGGTCGCCCGGCGTGTGGACGTGGTCATCCACGTCGAGCCACTGACTGATGCTGGGGAGACGGCGGCGGACCAGATCCAGTTCCTCGCCAGGCAGCTCGGCGTGCAGGCCCACCACGTCCAGGTGCGCGCCGTCGGGGAGTGCCTCGAGGCCGATGTGCATGTCGAGGTGGACCCGAAGATGCCGCTGGAGATCGCGCACCTCCTCGCCACCCAGCTCGAGACGCTCGTCACCGAGGAGAACCCGGATCTGCGCCTGGTGAACGTCCACCTCGAGGGTCCCGAGCGGCGGGTGGCCGAGCGCGTCGATCTGACCGGTGAGGAGCCGGCGCTGGTGGAGCGCATCCGGCAGCTGGCCGCGAGCGTGCCAGGCGTCGACGACTGCCACGAGGTCCGCCTCTACTGGGGGAGCGAGCCAAAGGGCAGCATCGACGTGCTGATCCACTGCGTGTTTGCGCCCCAGCTCTCGGTGGCCGAGGTCCACGAGCGGTCTCTGGCAATCGAGCAGCTCCTTCGCCGCAAGGTCGGCATGCTGGGGGGCATCCTCGTCCACGCCGAGCCGGGGGCGGGCGGCGACGGTGAGAGGGACGGAGAGGCCTAGGGGGCCCACCCCCTCTCACCCTCTTACCACAGCCAGTGCCGCCACTCCCACCACGATGTAGGCCGCCGCCACCCGTGGGGTTCCTCCCGCGGCCGCGGACCGAACAGCGTCGTGGGAAAGCCGCGCCACGCCCGGTACAGGAGCGAGTAGACCAGCGGATGCTGAAGACGATTCGTCCGCTGGTCGATCAGGAGATGGACCAGGTAGCCGACCGCGATGGCGTGGCGCATCCCCGGCGCCAGGCGGGATTCCAGCCAGGCCAGCGGGCCGACAAGCTCCCAGCCGTGCGCGGGAAGCATCAGCCGGTTCCCCCACCGCCCTGGCCCCAGCCGCTGGTAGAGCAGGAGATCGATCAGATGGTCGGCGTCGACGAGGACGCCCCCGACCAGGGCCCCGAGCGCGGGCAACCGGCGGCCAGTCAGCAGCGCCAGGACGGCGGCGACCAGTGTGGTGGTGGCAAGGTGAACGATTGGCCGAGCCATACCCCTACCAGGTAGTCGTCAGCAATCAGTAGTCAGTTGTCAGTGATCAGTAGCACCAGGCGGCCGTCGGCCAGCCTCTCCTGAGTGCTGAGTACGGAGTACGGAGTTCGCGTACCCCACTCAGTACTCAGCACTCCGCACTCAGTACTCAGCGCTCGCGCCGAACGCCGTCGGCCGGTTGCGGCGCGAGCAGGCGGAGCGCGCCGACCTGGCGCAGGGGGTCGATCAGTTGTCCGGGCTCCGGGTGGAGCGCGATGATCGTTCCACCCTGGCCGGCGCCCGCCAGCTTGGCGCCCAGGGCGCCCGCCTGGAGGGCGACCTCGATCAGTCGCTCGTTCTCCGGCCCGGACCCGCCCAGGGCGCGCTGGATCGCGTGATTCTCGTTCATCAGCCCGCCCAGGCGCGGCCAGTCGCCGGCGAGCAACGCCTTCTTGCCCTCGCGCGCCAGCCGGGCGATGGCGATCTGCCCGTCGACGACCTCCCGCTCCCCTTCGAGCCATCGCTCTCGAATCGGCCGGTGAACCTGGCCGGATACCCGCTGGACCCCCGTGTGCGCCAGGATCACCGGCGGCATCGGCGCACCGTAGGCTGCCAGCGGCTCCACCGTCGCGTACGGCTCGGCGAAGACCTCGCGGTAGAACTCCTTGTCGCGGAAGTCCAGGTAGTTGAGCCCGCCGAACGTCGCCATGTACTGGTCCTGATAGCCGCACGTCACCCCGAGGTCGGTAAGCTCGATCGCCCGGGCGACCTCCGCCCAGTAGTGGCGCGAGGAGCGAAGGGGCCGATGTTCACCCCACTCGGCCAGCGCCGCCAGCGTGGCGACGACCAGCGCGGTCGAGCCAGCAAGGCCAGCCCGGAAGGGGAGGTCACTCCAGCTCCGCAGGTGGGCCCGCAGCTCAAACAGGCGAAGATGGGTGATCACCGCCCGGAAGATGTCCGCGTGGTCGCCGCGCAGGTGGAGGTCGCCGCGCGCCCGAGCTTCGGCAACCCCCTGGTCCGTCTCCAGGAGAAGCCGGTCGCTCGGCGAGATGGCGACGTAGGCCCGCTCGCGGGTCGAGCACGCGATGACGCTGCCGCCGTACATATCGCTCGGATTGCCGACGATGCCCGCGCGGCCAGGCGCCGAGCAGGCGATCGCGCCAGGCGGAAGCTGCGCCAGCCAGGCGGCCGCCCCCGGCGACTCGGCGCCCCCCCGCTCGGTGTCGGACTCGCCCAGGAACGGCAGGCCAGGAGGTATGTGCAGTTCGCTCATCCGCCGTCGAGCACCTTCTGGTGGATGAACTGGCGCACCAGGTAGCCGTATTGCTCGTCACGCATCGCGAACTCGATGAACGCCTTGAAGTAGGTCTCGAAGTTGCCGATGTCGTAGCGTCGCTCGGCCGCGGCCAGCCGAACGGCGCGGGCGGCGTGCTGCTGGCGCAGCAGGATGTCGATGGAGTCGGTCAGCCAGATCTCGCCGCCCTTGCCCGGAATGGTCAGGCGGATCGCCTGAAAGATCGAGCGATCGAACACGTAGCGCGGCACGATGGCCAGGTTGCTGGGGGCGCTCGCCGGGTCGGGCTTTTCGACCAGCGCGGCGATGGCGAAGGACGGCCCGGCCACCTCCTCGCCTGCTCGTGGTTGAACGACGCCATACCGCCGGACGTCCTCCCGGGGCACCTCCTCCACCGCCAGCGTGCACGACGCGCCGTGTTCCTGATGGGCGGCGATCATTCGGCGCACCAGGTTCGTCGGACCATCGCCGGAGATAATCGTGTCGCCAAACGCCACGACAAACGTCTCGCCGACGAAGTGCTCGGCCAGCCGGACCGCGTCGGCGGTGCCCCGCTGCGCCCGCTGGCGAGTGTAGTAGAATGTGACGTCCGCCGCGCCTTCCGAATGGAGGCCCAGGCCGAGGTCGTCGGCGAGCTCGCGGCCGCCGGCCTCGACGATGTATCGCTCCAGTTCCGGGTCCGCGTCGAAGTGGTCCTCGATCGCCGTCTTCTTCCGTCCGGTGATGAACAGGATCTCCCGGATCCCAGCGGCGACCATCTCCTCGACCACGTACTGCACGGTCGGCTTCCGCCCAACGGGAAGCATCTCCTTGGGCTGAGACTTGCTGGCCGGCAGGAGCCGCGTGCCCCGGCCAGCCACGAGAATGACGGCCTTGCGGACAGTAGACATCTCAACCCACCCGGTACGGCGCCAGCGCCTCGTCATTCGGCGCGAAGCCGAGCCCCGGCCGATTGGGCGCCAGAAGGTAGCCGTCCTTATCAAGCTGGAGCGTTTCGGTGTAGATCCTGCCCCACATCGGGTCGACCGAGTCGCGGTAGAACTCGACGATCAGGCCGTTGGCGATGGCGGCGACCAGGTGGACGTGGACCTCCTGGCTGCCGTGGGGGGCGACGTCCAGGTCGTGGGCCTGGGCGAGCGCCACAACCTTCATGAACTCGGTGATGCCCCCGAGGATGTGCGCATCGGCGTTGAGGATGGCCGCGCAGCGCCGCTCGATCAGGTCGCGGAAGCCGTACCGGGTGTATTCGTTCTCACCGGTGGCGATGGGGATCGTCGTCGCCCGGGCGAGCTGGGCGTGCCCCTCGTAGTCGTCCGGGGCAACCGGCTCCTCGAACCAGAAGATGTCATACTCCTCGATCCGGCGGGCGATCTGGATCGCCTCGTAGAAGCGATAGGCGCAGTTCGCGTCCACCATCAGCTTGACGTCCGGTCCGACCGTCTCCCGGACGACCCGGACGCGCTCGACGTCCTCCCGGATGCTCGCGCCGCCGATCTTCATCTTGACGGCCCGGGCGCCCAGGCGCAGGTTTTGCTCCATCTCCTCGGCCAGCTCGCGCAGCCCCTTGCCGTCCTCATAGTAGCCGCCGGCGATGTAGGTGGGAACACGATCGCGATAGCCGCCGAGCAATCGGGAGAGCGGCTGGTTCATCACCTTGCCGCGCAGGTCCCACAGCGCGATGTCGATCGCCGAGATCACGCGTGTGCTCAGGCCGCGGCGGCCGATCAGCTTCGGGACCCACATCCGATGCCAGAGCCGCTCGACGTTGATCGGGTCTTCGCCGATTAGCTCGCCCTTCAGCCGATCGACGATCGCCGCCGACACCCGGTCGCCGCCGCCGATGCCGATGCCCGTCACCCCTTCGTCGGTGTGGACCTTCACCAGCCCCAGGCCAGAATGGGTGTAGACGTGCTTCCCGTTGCGGATCGGCTTGTGGCGAGGCCAGCGATAGCTTTCAGTGGTGACGTCGATGATCTTCACTATCAGTTCCTTTCGGGCCATCCTTCAGCCCACGAGGCCGCGTTTCCCCTCTCCCCCGGGTGAGACCCGGCTCAGGAACGGCAGGCGGGGGGTGAGGGGTTCTCACCCCCTTGTGGGAGAGAGGCAGGGAGTGAGAGGTGTCACCCCCTCTCCGAGAGTGGCACCTGGATCGACACCCGGGTGCCCCCACCCGGCGTGCTATCCAGTAAGAGTGGACTGCCGAGCCAGGTCGCTCGGTCGCGCATCGAGGCGACGCCGCGCGCCCGCCCTTCGCGGGCGGCGAGCAAGACGTCGGCCACGTCGAAGCCGACGCCGTTGTCCTCGACCGTCGCCCGCAGCAGGCGATTCCCCACGTCAATCGTCACCCGATGGCGGGTCGCCTGGGCGTGGTGGAGCGCGTTGCTCAGCGCCTCCTGAACGATGCGGAAGACGTTGATCTCGACGGTCGGATCAAGCCGACGCCCCATCGCATCAAACCCCGTCACCGCCAGGTCGATTGGGTGCTCGAGTCGATCGGAGACGAGCTGGAGGTAGCGGCGAAGGGTGGGCACCAGGCCCAGGTCGTCGAGGATCAGTGGCCAGAGGTCGAAGATGATGCGGCGGGTGTCGTGGAGGTTCGCGGCGACGGTGTCGCGGAGCGTGGTCAGCTCGCTCCGGCAGCGCGCCTCGTCGCCGCCGAGCAACCGCTCGCACACCTGTGCGCGCAAGACCAGGTTCGCCAGCATCTGGGCAGTGCCCTCGTGGAGCAGACGGGCAAGCTGGTGACGCTGCTCCTCGATCGACTGGAGCGCCTGTACGGCAGTCGCCTCGATCGCCCCGACCTCCGAGGACGGCTGACCGCCGCTCGCGCTGGCGTCAGTTGTCTCCGCCGACAGGTCCGGCAGCAGTTGGAGAACGCGGGTGAGGTGCTGCTGACTGCGCTCGAGCGTCCGCTGCTTGTACTCCAACTGTTCCAGCCGGCCCTGCATCATGAAGAGGCGCATCTGCGCCTCCTGGGCCTCGGTGTAGATGCGGCGGATATCCGCGCGCGAATAGTGATCCAGAGCGGTCTCCATCTCGCGCAGCCGCCGAGCGGCCTCCTGACGTTGCGGCGTCAGCCGGTCGATCTCGGCGGTGGTCTGCTTGATGAGGAGAGCGATCTCCGCCAGCTCGCGCCCCTGCTGCTCGTGTTCGCGCGGGAAGTCACCCGCCAGCGCCCGCAAAGCCTCGGCGGTCCTGGACTGCGTGGTGGACAGCGAGCCCGACAACCTTATCGCTCCTGCATAGGGAACTACAGCTCCTGCATCTTGATCCAGCGCCCGCCAGGGCGGGGGTCTGGGGGTGTCCCCCCGAGGAAAACCTACAGCTCCTGCATCTTGATCCAACCGCGCTTCAGGGCATAGACGACCGCCTGGGTCCGGTCGTTGACCGCCAGCTTGCGCAAGATCGAGGTGATGTGGTTCTTCACCGTCTGGTCGCTGATCTTGAGCGCGCGCGCGATCTCCTTGTTGCTGTTACCGCGAGCGATGTAGTCAAGCACCTCGATCTCACGGGCCGAAAGGGGCACGAAGAGTGGCTCCATCTCCTTTTCGACCATACTCAGGTCGCGGAACTGCTTCAGCACTCGCGAAGCGACCAGCGGTCGGGTCAGGACGCTTTCGTTGATGAGGTACTCGCCGGCGGCCGTGCGGCGAATGCCTTCGAGCAAGTCGTCCGGACGAACGTCCTTCAGGTAGAACGCCGATGCACCGACTTTGATCGCCTGAAACAACTGCTCTTCGTCGTCGTACGCCGTGAGCAGGATGATTCCCGTTCGAGGCAGGTGCAGCTTGACGTTGCGGGCCACCTCCAGACCGTCGACGGCGGGCATGTGCACGTCGAGCAGGACGACGTCCGGCGCCACCGCGCGGGCCAGAGCCATCGCCTGCTTGCCGTCCGACGCCTCCCCCACGATGTCGAGGTCGGGCTCGGCCTCGATGATGCCACGGATGCCCTGACGAAAGATCGGGTGGTCGTCGACGATCAGGACTCGGATACGTTCCATCGTCTTTCGTATCCCGTGAGCGTCAGCCCGTGCCTCGCGAACCGTGCTCCCGCCGGTGTTTCCCGCCTCGGTCTTCATCTCTATCCTCCTTCATAGGTTACGAACCTGCGCTGTGGGCCCCGGTCGTGGGCCTGGGTCATAGACCGCTACCGCCCCCTTTCCCGCGTCGGGCCTACCTCACCCCCTGCCCCCTCTCGTTCCTGATGGGGGCGGGCGCGGAGAGGGGG
>JACPQP010000351.1 GCA_016190465.1 Chloroflexota bacterium | reverse complement strand
GCGATCGCCTCCGGCCCGACCCACGGCCGTGACGCGCTCGAAACAGTCCGAACAGTAAACCGGCCGGTCGGTTCGGGTCTGGAAAGGATCGCGAGCTTCGCCGCCGCATTCCGTGCAGATGGTGTAGAAGAATTGTCGCCGTTCGCCCACGGTCGTGCCGTGATCGTTGCCCGATCCGTTCGCCACCCGTGCGCCGGCGTCTGGCGTCGTGCGCCCCTTGCGGAGCGCGCGGCAAGCGGTGCAGCGAGTGGGCTCGTGGAGAAGCCCCTTGCGGGCGTAGAATTCCTGCTCACCAGCCGTGAAGACGAAATCCATGCCGCAGTCTCGGCACCGCAGCAGCTTGTCATCGTAGTGCATGTCTGCCTCTTCCCTTGGTGCCCGTCGTGTCTTCGTGGTGAACCCCGTCGCCACGAAGGACACGGCAGTGGGCCCACGTCGTCGTCCACCGAGTCGGTTTCCCCGCGGGTGGACACTGCATACTTCGCAAGATGAGTGCCAGTGCTCGGGCAATCCCCTTGCCCGCAGCGTGATACAATTGAAGGACGACACACCGACCCTGACCGGGGGTGCGAGTATGCGAGAGATTCCTGCAGCCAGCGGCCAGCCCGCGCCGCCGGTGACGCGGGAACAGGCCGACTGGGCGATTCGGTTTGACTACCACGGTATGACGGCCGAGGCCATCGGTGGGGAGCACGGCGTGAGCGAGGCTGAACTGGGGGCGGCGGCGGAGGCAGCCACCGCGGCCCACGCGACCGTCGGCCGGCGGCACACGGCGGGCGAGCTGGCCTGGCTCGACCTGCCGGAGCAGCGCGATGAGGTCCGCGAGGTGGAGACTCTGGCCGCGGAGATCCGGGAGCGATGCGACACGTTCGTCGTCCTGGGCATCGGCGGCTCGGCCCTCGGCAACACCGCGGTGCATACCGCCCTGGCTCACCCGTTCCATAACCTTCTTCCCCGCGAACGGCGGGGCGGCCCGCGCCTGTTCGTGCTCGACAACGTCGATCCTTCCTGGCTGGCCGCGTTCCACGAGGTCGTCGACCTTCGTCGCACCGTCTTCAACGTGATCACCAAGTCGGGGAGCACCGCCGAGACGATGGCCCAACTCCAGTGTTTCGCGGGTCTGCTGCGTGACGCGGTGGGGGGACCAGCGTTGCGGGACCACCTCATCGCGACCACGGATCCGCGAGGGGGTGACCTTCGCCGGCTGGTCGAGCGCGAGGGGTTGCGGTCGCTGGCCATCCCGCCGGGCGTCGGCGGGCGCTTTTCGGTGCTGTCCGCGGTGGGGCTCCTCTCCGCCGCAGTCGCCGGGATCGACGTTCGCGAGCTGCTGGCGGGTGCGGCGTCCGCCGTTTCGGCGTGCGCTCAGCCGGATCCGCGGCGGAACCCCGCGCTGATGAACGCGACGCTGCAATGGCTGCTCTACCGGCGCGGCAAGGTGATCTCGGTGATGATGCCGTATTCGCAGCGGCTGCGCGACCTGGCGGATTGGTTTCGCCAGCTCTGGGCCGAGAGTCTCGGCAAGCGCCTGACCTGCAGTGGGGAGGAGCGCTCTGTCGGTCCGACGCCGATCAAGGCGCTGGGGGTCACCGATCAGCACAGTCAGGTTCAGCTCTACGTGGAGGGGCCGAACAACAAGGTCATCAACTTCCTGTCGGTCGCGCGGTTCGATCGCGATCTGGCAATCCCCGAGACCTTTGCCGGCTTGCCTTCGGCGAGCTACCTTGCTGGCCACACCTTCGGCGAACTGATGCACGCCGAGGAGCGGGGGACGGCGATCGCGCTCACCGCGGCGCGGCGGCCCCATTGCACCCACCTCTTGCCGGAGGTGCGGGCTCATACCGTCGGGCAGTTGCTGATGCTGCTCCAGCTCCAGACCGCGTACGCCGGCGAGCTGTTCGAGGTCAACGCCTACGACCAGCCGGGGGTCGAGGCCGGCAAGATCGCGGCCTTCGCGCTGATGGGGCGGCCCGGCTACGAGCAACAACGGGCGGAGATCAGCGCGGCGGCTCGGCCTCACGGCGAGCACGTATCCCCCATCCCCTAACCTCCGTGCCGGCCAGGCAAGCGCCCGCCGTTTGCAAACTGATTAACGACAACGTATAATAGCGAGGCACCAAGAGGGACGAACTGAGAGTGTACCGCTCTCAGTTCTTTTTCGTACCCGTGGGTCGGCCCTCACCCCTGACCCTCTCCCACGGGGAGAGGGAG
>JACPQP010000352.1 GCA_016190465.1 Chloroflexota bacterium | reverse complement strand
CAGGGGGTGAGGGCGGTACCCGGGCAGGGGGTGAGGGCGGTACCCGGGCAGGGGGTGAGGGCCGCCACACCGGAAACTGTCCGCCCCTGAACCCTACCGTGGGGGGAAGGGGGGCGGCGGCACCGGCCGCATCGTGCCTGGCACCATCGGACACCGTGGGGAGAAGGAGAGCCTGCGGCCGATGTCCGGCCAGGATGCTGACGAGCCGCCACAGGACGTACCACGTGAGAGCAAACACGACGAAGAAGCTGATCTCCAGATGTCCGGCGAGGAATTGCGTGCCAATCAACACACCGAGCGCGGCGACGAGCGGCGGCGCAGGCGGGACTCCACCCTTCAGCGAAGCGGGCCGCCCGGTCGCCGGCGCGGGCTCGCCCTCGTAGGGGCGGCCCCCCGTGGCCGCCCCGCCCACCGGCGGTATCGGCGGGGTGGGGCCGGCGCTCTTGCTGGGCTTGGGGTTAGCAGACTGACCTGCATCGCCCACCGGCGGCGGCGCGGAGACGAGCGCGCTGTCGGCGCGCCGGACGAGCAGCTCGCCGAGCAGGATCAGCCAGGGCAGCCAGACCGCCGCGCCCACTACCTGCGGCCAGATCATACTGACGACCAGAAACCCGCTGAAGCCGTAGGCCAATCCCCCACTCGCGGCGCCAAACCGACCGGCGCCGAGGGTCCGGAGCATCGCGAACATACCGATCGCGGCGAGCGCCAGGTGGAGCGTCGCGAACCACTCGTAGGCGACTGGAACCGGAAGCAGATAGAAGACCGCTCCCAGCGGGTAGAGCGCGCCGTACTGTCCGGCGGCCAGGAACGGCATCCCCGCGAAGAGGTACGGGTTCCAGAGCGGGATGCGCCCCGCGCGGATCTCGTCGCGGGCAAACGTCTTCCAGGGGAGGTTCTGGTAGACCTGGTCGCCGATGAGGTCGTTGTGGGGGACGAGCGCGCCGGCGGCGTGGCGCCACGGCTCGGCCCGGAACAGGTTGTCGGCCGGGAGCAACACCGCGTCGGTCAGCAGCACGTCGGCGTAGAATAGCGCCGCGGCCAGGAGGAGTGCGAGGCAAACGGCGAGGTCGGGGACGAGGCGATGGCGCATCCGTCATCCCAGCCCCATGCGCACCTTCACTTCGGACAGCGTGCGCTCGGCGGTCGGACGGATTCGATCGGCGCTATCGCGCAGGACCGCCTCGATGGAGGCCGGATCGCGCCGAATCTCGGCGTAGCGTTCCTGCATCGGCCGGAGCGCCTCGACGACGAGGTCGGCCAGCTCCCGCTTGAACTCGGCGTAGCCCTTGCCCTGGAAACGTGCCTCAATCGTCGGCCGATCCTGGCCCGAGAGGAGCTCATAGATGGTCAGCAGGTTGTAGATGCCGGGACGACTCTCGTCGAACTCGATGGTGGTCAGGGGATCGGTCTTGGCCCGGGCGATCTTCCGCCGGATGGTGTCGGGCGGATCCAGCAGCGCGATGCTGCCGGCCGGCTCGCTCTTCGACATCTTCTTCGTCGGCTCCGCCAGCGACATGATCCGCGCCCCGGTCTCTCGGATCAACGCCTCGGGGACGGTGAAGACCTCCCCGAACAGTTGATTGAACCGGATCGCCAGGTCGCGGGTGAGCTCGACGTGCTGCCGCTGGTCCTCGCCGACGGGAACGACGTCGGTGTGGTAGAGCAGGATGTCCGCGGCCATGAGCGCCGGGTAGACGAACAGTCCCGCGCTGACCGTCTCCCGCTGTTTCGCCGACTTCTCCTTGAACTGAGTCATCCGGCCGAGCCAGCCCATCGGGGCGACGCAGTTGAGGATCCAGGCGAGCTCGGCGTGCGCGCTGATGTGCGACTGCACGCAGACGACCGACTGGCGCGGGTCGATCCCGCAGGCGACGTACAGCGCGGCGACCTGGCGCGTCGCCTCGTGGAGCTCGGCCGGGTCCTGCGGCACCGTGATCGCGTGGAGGTCGACCACGCAGAAGATGTTGTCGAACTCGGCCTGCCGCTCGACCCATTGCCGGATCGCGCCCAGATAGTTTCCAATGTGCAGGTTGCCCGTCGGCTGAATGCCCGAGAACGCCCGTTTACGCACCAGAACCTCGCCTCCCGTCTGGAGCCGGCTCCATCACCGGCTATCTGGCTGATCACCAATCGCCACGTGCGTGAATGCCTCACCGTATTATCCGTTGCCGCTGGCCCTCCGGTCAACTCCGGTGCCACGCGTTTCGGTCTGACGCATACCCGATGGCAGGTTGCTTCGCGGAATTGCAGGATCTGGACGCGGAAGGCGGGAGCGACGACGTAGGGCGAATCGTCAGGTCCACCCGTTCTCGTAGCCCGTCTCGTACATCGCCACGACGTTCTCCGGCGGGCTGACGGCCTGGATGTTGTGGCACGGTCCCAGGATGTAGCCGCCCCCGGCGCCGAGGATGGCCAGGTTGTCCAGCACCTCCTGGCGAACTTCCGCCACCGTGCCGAACGGCAGCGTGTACTGGTTGTCGACCGCGCCGTGGAACACGAGCCGGTCCCCGAAGTCGCGCTTCAGCCCCGCTCGGTCCATGCCCGCGCAGCGCCACTGGATCGGGTTCAGCAGGTCGATGCCCGCCGCGATCATGTCCGGGAGGATCCGCCGGCAACTGCCGTCGTTGTGGTGGAACACGAAGGCCCCCGCCTCGTGGGCCAGGTCGATGACGCGCTTCATCCAGGGGAGAAGGAACTCGCGGATCTGGGCCGGAGAGAACATCAGGTCCGTCTGGCCGCCCATGTCCTCGGCCACGTAGGTCAGCATCACCTGCTCCGGTATCTGCTCGTAGATCCGCCGGGTGTTCTCGTAGGCGAGATCGAAGAGCCGGTCCAGGCAGTAGTGGACGATCTCGGGGTTGTCGATCAGGTCGATGAACGCCTGTTCCTGGCCGCGGAGGTTCTTGTATCGCAGGAACGGCTCGGAGCCACCGCCGCGGATAGGGTACATCTCGTTCCCCGCGAGCTGCCGAGGGATCTCGCGGTAGTCCCACCAGTCGGGGCTGGGCCAGGTGTAGCTGCGCTCGATCTCCGCCACCGAATCAAACCGAGCCAGCGGGTGGGAGACTGCCTCGCGATAGGTGCCAGTGCCATAGTCGATATGCTGATAGCGAGAGCCGAAGACGTCGGCGTCGTCGGCGACCCACGGCCCGACGTACTCCGGCGCCACCGTCACCGGCCGGTCCACGTGGAGCTTCTCCAGCGCCTCGCGCAGGCTGCCACAGCCCAGATGCCGCAGCAACCTGTCGGTGGCCTCGGTCGTAGCCCAGTAGTCCATCGGCACGCGATCCGGCTGCCGCCGGGTCAGCACGGCCAGCCAGCGCTCTCGGGGGGTCATCGTCTCTCTTGGCATGTGTGCCCTTCACCTCACCGAAACCTACGCCATGCCCGACTCGGGCGGGCGCGGCGTGTCCTGCTCCAGCGCATCGCGAACACCTCGATTGTACGGGAAACGGTGACGTGGCGGAATGCCTGATCTGGCCGGGGACGCACCCCTCCCCAGTCAACGTTCGTGGTCGGGGCTTCAGCCGGCCGGACCTTCAGATCAGCGGTAAGCCGTGCCTGACGTCGTCAGAGCCAGCCATACTGGGACGTCTCGACGCCCCGCTCCGCGGCCACGCGGCGCAAGTCAGCGAGCGCGACCGGGTTCAGCGGGATGCCCGCCCGCCTGTAGGCGATCCGGTTGAGATGCTCTCTCTCGCCCGGCGCGTAGACGCGGTCAAAGCCTGGCGCCAGCCGGCAGTTGTGGATCTCCTGGATCGCGGCGTCCACCCGGGCCTTGAACCTGGCGACGTCCTCGAACGCGCCGACCCGGATGGCGGCGACGAAGTGGCCGTCCTGGCCCGGCTTCGGGCCATCGACCATGTTGCCCAGCTCGGTACCGTAGCTCGCGCCAGAGAGCATCGACGACAGGATGCCCATGATCATTGCCAGCCCGGCACCCTTGAAACCGCCGATCGGCAACAGCAGGCCGTCGATCGCCGCGGCCGGATCGGTAGTCGGTCGGCCCTGGCTGTCCAGCGCCCACCCGTCCGGTAGCTTCAGGCCCTTCTGATGGTAGATGCGGATCTTCCCGTGGGACGATCCGCTGAAGGCGGCGTCGTAGACGATGGGCCGCTCCCGGCCGGCCGGAATGGCGATGGCGAGCGGGTTGATGCCCACGATGCGCTCGGCGCCGCCCCAGGGAGCCATCGTTGGCAGCGCGTTTGTCGTGGCGACGCCGATCATGTCGTGCGCGAGCGCCTGAGCGGCGAAGTAGCCCATTGCGCCGCAGTGGTTGGAGCCTCGGATCGCGATAGCGGCGATGCCCATCGTCGCCGCCCGCTCGACGGCCCGCTCCATCGCGAAGTGGGCGCCGATCTGGCCCATGCTATTGCTGCCGTCGACCACCAGGCAGGCGCCGCCGTCTCGGGCGACCCTGGGCCGGCCTTGCGGGTTTACGCCGCCCACCGTCAGCTTCCTCCCGTACTCCGGCACTCGCAGCACGCCATGGGAGTGCACGCCGCCGAGGTCGGCGTCCACCAACGAGTCGGCGAGCAGCCGCGCGTCGGGCTCGTCCATTCCGCAGCGCCGGAACACGGCCGCAACCAGCGCCAGGAGTTCGTCAGCGTTCACCCGTCGTTCGGCGTCAGATTCGTTTGTCATCGTAGCAGGGCTTCCTCGGCGCGCTGGAGCATCAGGCCGCGCGGGGCGGGGCGACCGGTCCATAGCTCGAAGGCGGCGGCGCCCTGGTGGATCAGCATCGGTAGACCACCCAGTGTCCGCGCGCCCTTCGCCCGGGCCAGGCGGAGCAGCCGGGTCTCGGCCGGATTGTAGACGAGGTCGTAGACGAACGCCTCGGACGGGACGAGCCGCTCCGGAAGGGGCGACTCATCCTTGTAGCCGTGACCTATTCCTGAGCCTGCGGCGGCCATTCCTGAGCCTGCGGCGGCCATTCCTGAGCCTGCGGCGGCCATTCCTGAGCCTGCGGCGCTCATTCCCGAGCCTGCGGCGCCCATTCCCGAGCCTGCAGCGCTCATGCCGACCGGCGTGGTGTTCACCAGCAGGTCGCACTCGCCAAGCCGCTGGCCAAGCAGCCGTTCGTCCCAGGGGAGCGCCGCGATCCGCACGCCGGGCATGCGCTCGCGCACCGCCGCCACCAGCGCCTCGGCGCGATCCGGCGTCCGGTTAAACACGCTCACCGCCGCGGCCTCGGCGCTGGCGAGCGCAAAGACGACCGCCCGCGCCGCCCCCCCTGCGCCGAGCACGACGACCCGCTTCTCCGCCGGCTCGAAGCTACCCTCCTCGCGGAGCCCCCGCAGGAACCCCTCCGCGTCCGTATTGAACCCGCGCAGCTTTCCGCGTTCGTTCACGATCGTGTTGACGGCGCCGATCTTCTCGGCCAGCCCGTCCACCGCGTCGAGCCACGAGAGGACCACCTGCTTGTAGGGGATCGTGACGTTGATCCCCAGGCAGTCGGGCTCGCGGACGCGCCGCGGCACTGCGTCAAGCTGTTCGCGCGGCGTCTCCCAGGCCTGGTAGGTGATGGGGAGGTGATGGAAGTCGAAGGCGGCCTGCTGGAAGGCCGGCGAGACCGAGTGGCGCAGGGGGTAGCCGATCAGGCCGACGACAAAGCTGCTCCCTCTCCCCTTGCGCCGTTCAGGAGCCTGGTCCCACGAGGGGAGACGGGGATGGCTGCGCGTGCTCATCGCGGTGTGCTCCCGGACTGGTATCGGGCGACGTTCTCGTTGTGCTCGGTCAGCGTGCGGGCGAAGGCGTGCGTGCGATCGGGGCGGGCAACGAAGTAGAGATAGTCATGCCGTTCGGGCACGAGGGCGGCATCGATGGACGCCCGGCCCGGATTGCAGATCGGGCCTGGCGGCAGGCCGAGGTTCAGATAGGTGTTGTAGGGCGACTGCACGCTAAGATCAAACGGAGACAGGACCCGCCAGTAGAGCTGCCCCGCCGGTGGAGTGATGCCGGCGATGGCGTACTGCACGGTCGGGTCCGCCTGGAGCCGCATGCCGCGCTGGAGGCGATTGAGGTACACGCCGGCGATCCGGGCGCGCTCGTCGGGGTGAACTGCCTCGCGCTCGACAACGGACGCCAGGATGACAACCTGATTCCAGCTCAGCCCCACCACCTGACTTCGGGCGCGCGTTCGTTCGGGGAAGCGCTCGTCGAAGTTGCGGAGCATCCGGCGAGCCACTTCCTCGGCCGGCGTGTCCGGGAGGAAGCGGTAGGTGTCCGGGAAGAGGTACCCCTCGGCAGAATCGAGTCCCTTGAGCCACGGGAAGGTGCTCAGGAGCCCCGGCGAGCGAACGGCGCTCAGGAACAGCTCGCGGCGAGCGATCCCCTTCTGCTCGAGCGCGTCGGCGATCTCGGCGACCCGCCACCCCTCCGGGATCGTGACCGCCGTGCCCTGGCGACTGCTGTGCTGCAAGGTCTCGATGATCTCGGTGGGGCGCATGTTCGGCCGCAGCAGGTATTCACCCGCTTCGAGCGTCGCCTCGGCGTCACGCAGGCGAAGCAGCAGACGAAACAGCGTGGCATCGCGGATCAGCTCCCGCGTCCGCAGGCGATCGGCGATGGAGCCGGCCGACTCACCCCGGGCGATGACGAAACGGACCGGTGTGGCGTCGGCGCTCGCCGGTTCGTCGAGCCGCTCGGCGATGGAAACGCTCAGCGATTGGCGAACGGTGGCCCGTTGAACCAGCAACGCGGCGAGCGCACACCCCACCAGCCCGAGGAACAACACTGCAAACGCCAGGCGAGTCAATCCCGAGGGGTCCGGGCGTTTCATCGGCTGCTCTCTTCAGAGGGGCGCCGCTTCTCGGCAGTTCGCTCGGCACGATCCACGACCACCTCGACCCGATAGGCCCGCCCCGGCCAGGCCGGAACGATCTTCACCGTGGGGGACTCGGCAAGGGGAAACTCCTTCGCCAGACTGAGCTCGGCCTCGCCCGCCGTCTGCCACCGGACGTACTGGCGGACCCGCTCCAGGTTCAGGCGCGCCCGCGCTTGACCCTCGATCCGTACCTCCAGGGTCATCGTGCGATTAGTCGCCGGGTCGAAGGCGACGAAGCGAGGGGGAGAGAAGGTGACGTCCGAGTCGGACAGCGCAAACCCCTCCGCCAGGGTCGGCTTGAACGTCTCCCGCGCCACGAAGCGCAGGTCTTCCAGGTTGACGATCATCCCCGACGCCCGCGCCTTCAGGTGGGCGCCAAGCTGCGGCGCCTCCTCCCCGACCGCACGGTCGAAGTCGGCCTCCAGCGGGACGAAGCTGACGGATTCGGGTATCACGACCTCCCCGTCCCTGGCCAGCGCGGCCAGCCGGCCCTCGGCTTCACGCCTTGTCTTGCCGAGGATCTGCCGCTGCAACAGCTCGCGGTCGGCCGCGGAGACGACCGGCCGGGTCGCGCTGCCACCGCCGACGGTTCGCTCCTCGTTCAGCACCGTCAGCGAGTACTGGATCGGTCCATCGATCCGGTAGATGCGCAATCGCGGGATGTTGCCGCGCGGGCCGGGCTCCTGGGCGATGATGGGGACGCGGCCGATCGCGCCGGCCTGCGGGGCCACGTCGAGGTCTTCGGTGGTCTGAAATCCAACGCCTTCGCCTGTCCGGACGATCGTGCCGGCCGGGACGTGGACAGGATCGCTGGTCCGGTTGGTGAACGTCACCAGCCCGCGGGCTCGGGCCTCCCCTCCCGTCTGCTTTGCCCGGACGTCGAGCTGATCCGTTCCCTCCACCAGCACCAGGACCGTTCGGGCGGGGATCTTCAGCGCTCGGGCGTCGGGCGCCCTGGCGTCGACGTCGGCGACCACCTGAACCGCCCCGCTGACCGGTTGCACCAGCGGCGTGACGCGTACCGTGGCAACCGGGACGAGCATGAAGGCGAGAGCCAGTCCGGCGCCCATCACCGCCAGGACAAACAGCAGGGAGCCGAAGCTGGCCACCTGCTGGGGGAGCTCCATCGCGACCGCGTCCAGGCGGGTGATCGGGCCATCGGCTCGCTCGACGCGGGACTCGTAGGCGCGGAGCGAGCTGAAGGCCGCGATACCCACCTCGGCCGCGACCCGGCGAACGCCGGCCTGACGGCTGACGATGGACAGCTCCTGTCCCCGGGCGAGCGCATGGCGATGGAGCAGGCGAAGAGCGATCGGGCTATCCAGGTAGCCGTTCTCCGGCGGGATGACGACCGCCACCCGCTCTTCGGCGACCTGCTCGATCTTCGTCCGCAGGGAAGAGATGTCGTCGTACTCGTCGGCGGATATGATACCAGGCATGCTCTCCCGGTTGGCGATCAGCGGCCGGCGCATCGCCCCTGGCCCGAACGGATGATGAAGGCGAGCGACAGCGACGCACAAGCTCGCCACCACTGCGAATGGCTGATCGCTCACTGCTAGGTGTTGGCGCAATGCATCCAGAGCAAGAGACAAGCCACGGCCGAGCCTGAGCGGTCCATCCCCACGCGTGTGGGGAAAGCTTATCCGCCGGCAAGCTGACCGCGGACTAGCTCCTCGACCCGGCCGAGCGCCGTCGGCAGGCGCTCCGGCGTCCGCCCACCGGCCTGGGCCATCTGTGGACTGCCACCGCCCCGGCCGCCAATCTCCTGAGCAGCCTCGTTGACGAGGCGCCCCGCGTGGACTCGCACGCCGGGCGACACCATCGCCAATAGCCCCGGCTTCCCTTCGATAACCGAGCCCAGCACGACCACGCTCCGGCCGAGCCGGCTCCGCAGCGCATCCCCCAGCTCACGGAGCGCCTCCTGATTGGGCGCGTCGACCTTCGCCGCCACCACGCGCACGCCGTCGACGATGAGGGCCTGTGCCGCCAGCGCATCCACCTCGCGCGAGGCGAGCAACCGCTGGAGCTGGGCGACCTGTCGCCGCTGCTCCTGCGACTCCTGCTGGATCTGGGCGACCTTCTGCTCCACGTCGCCGCCGCTCAGCCGCGCGGCCAGCCGGTCCCAGGCGGCGAACCGCTCACGGACGAAGTCCTCGGCCGCCGCTCCGGCCAGGGCCTCGATCCGGCGGACGCCCGCCGCGACGCTACCCTCGGAGACGATCTTGAAGAGGCCGATGTCACCGGTCTGCCGGACGTGCGTGCCTCCGCAGAGCTCGCAGCTATAGTCCCCGAGGCAGAGCATCCGCACCTGCTCGCCGTACTTCTCGCCAAACAGCGCCATCGCCCCGGCCGCCACCGCTTCCTGATAGGTGGTGATAGCCGTGTTGGCCGGGAGGTTCTCGCGGATCTTCGCGTTGACCTCGCGCTCGATGCGCGTGAGCTCGTCCGGCGTGAGCGCCTGGAAGTGCGAGAGGTCGAAGCGCAACCGGTCGGGGGCGACGAGCGAGCCGGCCTGGGCGACGTGACCGCCGAGCGTGTTGCGGAGCGCTCGATGGAGCAGATGGGTCGCGGTGTGGTGGCGCCGGATCGCCTCGCGCCGCTCGACGTCGATCGCGGCGACGGCAATGTCGCCCGACAGGAGATACCCAGCGATGACCTGGCCGCGGTGCACGATCAGGTGCGGCGTCGGCCGCTGAGCGTCGCGTACCTCGAACCGGCCGGCCGGACCGACGATGGCCCCGGTGTCCCCGACCTGTCCACCGGCCTCGGCGTAGAACGGCGTCTCGCGCAAGACCACCTCGATCTCGTCGCCGGCCTCGGCCCGGCCGGCGAGCTCGCCGCCGCGGATCAAGCCGACGATCTGGGTGGTCACCTCGTCGCGCTCGTAGCCGAGGAACTCCACCTCGATGGGAAGCTGGCGGTACGCCTCGGCGCTGGCAGCCGTGGCCGCGCCGAACCGGGCGTGGGCTCGGGCCAGCTCGCGCTGGCGGGCCATCGCCGCCTCGAAGCCCCCGAGATCGACGGCCAGCCCGGCCTCCCCGGCGACCTCGACGGTGAGCTCCGCCGGAAAGCCGTAAGTGTCGTACAGCTTGAAGACCATCTCGCCGGGAACGGTGGTCTGGCCGCGTTCCCGGAGCTCGGCGATCACCTGGTCGAGCACGGCGAGGCCGACGGCCAGCGTCTGGCCGAAGCGCTCCTCCTCGATGTCGATCACTTTGCGGATGAACTCGGCGCGCTGGGCCAGCTCGGGATAGGCGTTGCTCATCCGGTCGACGACGACCCGGGCCAGCTCGCTCAGGAACGCCTGGCGGAGGCCGAGCAGTCGCCCGTGACGCACGGCCCGACGGAGGATGCGGCGGAGGATATAGCCGCGCCCCTCGTTCGTCGGCAGCACGCCGTCCGCCACCAGGAAGGTCACCGCTCGGCTGTGGTCGGCGAGCACGCGGAGCGAGAAGTCGCTCCGGGCGCCGGTCCGATAGGAGACGCCAGTCAGCTCCTCCGCCCGACAGATGATCGGCTGAAAGAGGTCGGTGTCGTGGACGGACTGCACCCCCTGGAGGAGCATCGTCATCCGCTCGAGCCCGCAGCCGGTGTCGATGTTCTGCTGCGGGAGCGGGGT
>JACPQP010000349.1 GCA_016190465.1 Chloroflexota bacterium | reverse complement strand
CGCCACCCCCCTCCCCGCGTCGGGCTCCATCAGGAACGGCGGGCAGGGGGGAGAGGTCCGCTCCCCCGCCCTGACAGGGCATCAGCGCACGGCCGCCGGCGCGCTGGCCCCGACCAGCTCGCGGACTGCCCGGATCAGCTTGTCGGTGGTGACCAGCACCTCCGCTTCGAGGTTCTGCGCATACGGGATCGGCGCATCAGCTCCGGCCACCCGCACGATCGGCGCGTCCAGGTAATCGAACGCCTCCTCAACCAGTGTCGACACCAGTTCGGCGGCGAAGCCGCAGGTCCGGTAGCCATCGTTGGCGACGATCACTCGGCCGGTCTTCCTCACAGACGCGACGATGGTGTCCACGTCCAGCGGCTTGAGCGTTCGCAGATCGATGAGCTCGACGTCGATCCCCTGCTCGGCCAGCTTCTGCGCCGCGTCTCGTCCATAGTGGGCCGACAGCCCACTGGCGAGCAGAGTCACGTCCCGCCCGGTTCGGCAGACCTCGGCCTTCCCGAGTGGCACCAGGTGCTCACCCGTCGGCACGTCGCCCCGAATGGCGTAGAGCACGCGCTTCTCGAAAAAGATGACCGGGTTCGGGTCACGGATCGCGCTCTTCAGCAACCCCTTCGCATCCGCGGGCGTCGACGGCATCACCACTTTCAGGCCGGGGATGTGGACGAACCAGGCTTCGAGGCTCTGCGAGTGCTGGGCCGCGAGCCCGACGCCGGCGCCCACTGGCCCCCGAATGACCAGCGGCACCCGGAGCTGCCCACCCGTCATGTACCGGAGCTTCGCCGCGTGGTTGACGATCTGATCCATCGCCAGGGTGAGGAAGTCCATGATCTGGATCTCGGCGATCGGCCGGGCGCCGACCAGCGCCGCACCGACGGCGGCGCCGGCGATCGCTTGCTCGGAGATCGGCGTGCCGAACACGCGCCGCGGCCCGAAGCGGTCGAGCAGTCCCCGGGTGACCCCGAACAGCCCACCCGTGTCGGCGATGTCTTCGCCGAAGACGAGCGTTCGCGGATCCCGCTCGAACTCCTCGTGCAGCGCCTCGTTGAGCGCCTCGGCGACGGTGAGACTCCGCATCTGGCTCATCGGCCGATTCCTCCCGCTCTTTCGGACAGGGATTCGGATTGGGCAGCGTGTGACCAGGCTTCCCCTCCCTCTCCCCTTATGGAAGAGGGGGACACCGTCGCGTCGGCCAGCACATCGGTGAACGCCTCGGCGACGTCGGGCAGCGGGCTGTGGAGCGCGAACTCGACCGCGTCGCGGATCCGCTGTTCCTCCTGCGCCTGGATCGCGGCGAGGTCCGCCTCGGTCGCGATGCCGAGCCGCCGGAGCTGCCCGCCCAGCAGCGAGATCGGATCCCGGGCCTTCCAGTGGGCGATCTCTTCGGCCGCGCGCACCTCGCGGGTGGCGAAAGCCGAGTGGCTGTGGTAGCGATAGGTCTTGCACTCCAGGAGCGTCGGCCCCTCGCCGGCGCGTCCCCGCTCGGCGGCGTGGCTCACCGCCTCGTGTACTGCCAGCACGTCCTGCCCGTCGACCACGAATCCAGGGATGTTAAACGCCTGCCCTCGCGTCGCCACGTCGGGGACCGACAGGCTGGTCCGGGCCGGGGTGGTGAGGGCCCAGAGGTTGTTCTCACAGAGGAAGATAACAGGCAACCTGCGAACGGAGGCCAGGTTCAGCGACTCGAAGAGGACCCCCTGGTTGGACGCACCGTCGCCGAAGAAGCACAGCACGACGTCGTCCCGCCCCAGGATCTGCGCGCCGAGGGCCGCGCCAACGGCGATCGGAGTACCGCCCCCGACGATGCCGTCGGCGCCGAGCATCCCGTGCTTGGCGCTGGCCACGTGCATCGAGCCGCCCTTTCCCTTGCAGTACCCGGTCGCCCGTCCGATGATCTCGGCCAGCATCGGCCCGGGCTCCAGCCCTTTGGCAAGGGCGTGGCCGTGACCGCGGTGAGTGCTGGTCACGTAGTCGGTCGATCGCAGGGCCGCGCAGGCGCCGGTCGCCACCGCCTCCTCGCCGACGTACAGGTGCGCCGTGCCCCGCACGGTGCCCGAGCTGAACAGCTCCAGCACCTGCTGCTCAAACAGGCGGATTCGCCACATGGTGGCGTACAGCCCTCGTAGCTGCTCGGCGCTCGGGGCAACCGAATCCGCCGAGTGCGCGAACAGGAGGCTATCAGACATCATGCATCCTCCTCCAAGTGGGTATCAGAAAGTTTTTGATGGTTTTGGGG
>JACPQP010000345.1 GCA_016190465.1 Chloroflexota bacterium | reverse complement strand
GCTGGTGCTGATCGGGTTCATCGTGGGCTTTCTTGGCGATGCCATCATCCCGGGCGAGATTCCGTTTAGCTGGTTCGGAGGGATCATCTTCGCGATGCTCGGCGGCTACGTCGGCGGCGCACTGGTCGGCCGGGAGCTCGGGCCTGCCGCCTTTGGCCTCGCGCTGATCCCGGCCCTCGTCGGCGCCATCGTGCTGGCTGTGGCGTTCGAGCTCGTGCTCCGCCTGATCGCGTGGGCAGTCCGGCGCTGACGTCGAAGAGTTTCCGCCGGATCTGTTAGGCGCCCTTAACCCCACCGGGCGAGCGCCCACGCTACAATCAGTCACCGGGGGGACACATTGGGGTTCACCACAAGGACATAGCGAGCACAAAGGAGCCACTGCTTGGGCCAGGAAGGGCGTGGGATGGGTCTGGCCACAGTCGCTCACCAGCGGGCCTCGACCATTCGCCGGCGGTGGGCCGTGGCGCGGCGGCAGGCTCCGCAGGCGCCGCCCCTCGGACCGGGCGGCCTCCTGGGCGTCGGGTTGAGCGCGCTCGTCGGCGCGGCCTCTCTCCTCGCCACGCTGTACTTCATCGGGCGCATTGGTCTCTTCGTCGGCGTCAACGCCTACGTCTGGTACACCCGCACGCTGCCGCCGGTCGCCGCCGCCGTCGAGCGAAGCGTCTTCAAGACCACCTCGATCTACGACCGGAACGGCCGTCTGCTCTACGAGATCTGGGATCCGACCGGCGGTCGGCGGACAGTCGTTCCGCTGCGTGAGATGCCCCCTCACCTGATCGCCGCCACGCTGGCGACCGAGGACGCCGAGTTCTACCACAACCCCGGCTTCGACCTCAAGGCCATCGTCCGAGCCCTCTTTCAGAACGCGCGCCGCCAGGGCATCGTCTCCGGCGGCAGCACTATCACCCAGCAGCTCGTCCGCAACACGCTCTTCTCGCCGGCCGAACGGTTCGAGACCAGCTACTCACGGAAGCTGAAGGAGGTCATCCTCGCCTACCAGCTCAACCAGCGATACTCGAAGGACGAGATCCTGGAGCGCTACCTGAACGAGATCTACTTCGGCAACCTCGCCTATGGGGTGGAGGCGGCGGCGCAGACCTACTTCGACAAGCACGTCCAGGAGCTGACGCTGGCCGAGGCGACCTTCCTGGCCGGGCTTCCCCAGGCGCCAGCGGTCTACGACCCGTTCGCGAACCCCCGCGCGGCTCGGCAGCGCCAGCAGGACGTGCTCGGCCTGATGGTTCGCCACGGCTTCCTCTCGCCCGAGGAGGCTGGGGAGGCCGAGCGTGCCGAGCTTCGCTTCCGCCAACCCACCCGCCCACTCAAGGCGCCGCACTTCTCGATGTTCGTTCGATCGCTGCTGGAGCGACGCTACCCCGCTGACCGGCTCTATCATGGGGGACTGGAGGTCCACACCACACTCGACCTGGACCTCCAGGAGGAGGCCGAGCGGACGATCCGGGAGCACCTCGGGCAGCTCCGGCCGCTTAACGCCAACAACGCGGCCCTCGTCGCCATCGATCCCCCGACCGGCGAGATCCTGGCGATGGTCGGCAGCGCCGATTTCTGGGACGATCGAATTCTCGGCCAGGTGAACATGGCGCTGGCCGAGCGCCAACCGGGCTCCACGCTGAAGCCCTTCACCTACCTGACCGCGTTCCGGCTGGGGCTCGCCTCCCCGGCGACGGTCATTGTCGACGAGCCAACGGCGTTTCCCGGTGCACCAGGCGGGCCGCCGTATCGGCCGCAGAACCCGGACGGTCGCTTTCGCGGGCCGGTCACCGTCCGCTCTGCCCTCGGCAACTCGCTGAACGTGCCGGCGGTCAAGATGCTTCAGCGAGTCGGTCTACCGGCCATGATCGAGACCGTGCACCGCTTCGGCGTGACCGGCCTGGACGAGCCCGAGCGCTACGGGCTCTCGCTGACGCTCGGAGGCGGCGCCGTGCGTCTGCTCGACCTCACCTACGCCTACGCCGTGCTCGCCAACGAGGGGATCCAGGTCGGCGAGCCGGTGCAGTCCGGGCAGCAGCGCTATGGGCAGCGGGAGCGCCGACCGGTCGCGATTCGCCGGGTGGTGGACGGCGGCGGCCAGGTGCTGGAGGAGTATCGCTCGCCCGAGGGCTTGCCGGTCGCCGGGCGCGACGTCGTCTGGTTGATCACCGATATCCTGGCCGACGACGCAGCTCGGGCCGAGACGTACGGCCGGAACAGCGCCCTGAAGCTCTCGCGCCCGGCCGCCGCCAAGACCGGCACCACCGACAACTTCGAGGATAGCTGGACTATCGGCTATACGCCGGACCTTGCGGTCGGCGTCTGGGTCGGCAACGCCGCCAACGAGCCGATGCGGGAGGTATCGGGCGTCGCGGGAGCCGGCTTGATCTGGCGCGACTATCTGGAGCGCGCGCTGCGCGGGCGGCCAGGCCGCGACTTCCGCCGGCCGCCGGACATCGTTCGGGCTTCCGTCGACGCGCGGACCGGCCAACACCCCATACCCGGCCAGCCCACCATTACCGACTGGTTCCTGGAGAGGCCGGGGCCCTTCCCGTCGGCCGTTGGCCCGGTGACCCCGACGCCCTCACCCACCCCAAACACCCGACGGGGCGACGGGGCGACAGGGGCGACGGGGCGACGGGACGACGGGGTAACCTCCCCCATC
>JACPQP010000344.1 GCA_016190465.1 Chloroflexota bacterium | reverse complement strand
GCATCTCCTCGGAGAAGGGGGCGGCGTCGAGCTCGCCGCGGAGGACGGCCGCCGCCCGCGGCCGCAGGCCAACCTGAGCGCCCTCCGCCGGCTCGTCGCCAAGCAACAACCGGAAGCTGCCGAGCCCCAGTAAGCCTGGCCGGAGCAGGCGGAACCCCTGAACGTTGAAGTAGGCCGTGGCCACGTCCAGCGAGCGCCCCCGGTGCTCGGCCAGGAGGCCATTAAGCACATCGGCCAGGCGGTGGGTTTCGTTGTCGACGACGTAGGGGATTCGCACGGTGGCTAAGCGGTCACCGAGCTGGTTTCGAGCGTAATGGCCTGGCTACCTGGCTCAGGCCGGTAATAGAGCCGCTCAAAACCGATCACCTCCTGTGTCCTGGCATCCTTAATAAGGATTACCCCCTCGCCGGTTTCCTCGCAGACCTGATCCGCTCGCGGCTCTGCCCAATAGACGGTAAGCGTTTCGCCAACTGGATCGTGAATTACTCGGATGTGGGCCATATGCTCGCCCCTTCTTTGATAGCGTCGGTCAGGTAACAGGTTATGACGAAGCCTTCACTGTTCAGCTTCTTCACCACTACACAAAGATGATACGGTGCCGATGGGCTGTAGAACAAGTAGACCGTCTGGTCTCGCCTGCTACGGCGGACGTGGAAAGGAGACGCTAGACAATCTTCCACGTCCTGGAGCCGCCCGCCAATTTCCGGATGCTTGCGCTGAAGAAGACCCCAATACTCCACCGTCGTCCGTACTACGAACCCTAGCGGCGTAGAGATCTCAAACAGCGGAACTTGATGCTCAGACACTTGGAATATCACCACCCCGCCATCACGTCTTGCGCTTCCGCCAACGTGCTACGATGGTTTCAAGGTCGCGCGCGATCTCGGGCATTTCCAGAACGGCAGCCATGGAACGAACCCAGCGGCGCACCCGCCGCAGGTCGACGTTCGGATGGACGTCCAGGATGGCCTCGATATCGGCAACATCGCGTGGTCGGTGCGCGACCGCCTTCATCACGATCAAATCCTCGGGAGTTGGCAACGGGATGTCCACGTCACCCACCTTGACGGTTCCGGCCCGAGCAACGGCCTCCCGCTCGAAGGGGAGAGCGCCGAAGGCGATATCCACGTCGATGGCGCTTGGCTCGTGCCGGACCAGCAGCACGCCGGCCCGGCGCGCGAAGGCAAGCGCATCCGGGCGCCGGGCGGCGAAACCGAACTCCGCCCCTCTCGCCAGGAACTCCTCCCAGCGTTCCGCGTCGAGCAGCACGACGGCGTCGACGTCCCGCGTGACGCGCGGCCGGCCCAGGAATGCGGCTGCCACGCCGCCAATCACCATGCCTGGGACGCCTGTGGCCTTCAACCAGGCGACCAGGTCGCGGAGAGCCGCCAGGAGGGGCGCCAGCGCTTCCCGCTCAGCCACCAAGCACCCGTTTCAGCTTGATCCACCGCTCGCGCACCTCGGCCTCTTCCGCCGCCAGGGCCTCGTCCCACCCAAGCGCCCTGGCCGTCGCCATGAGCGAGGCCAGTTGCCGCAGCTTCCGCTCTGGCGGGGTCGCGCGCAACTCCTCGATCTCGGCCGCGTTGACAGCCTTCCAGCGGGCCTTGAACGCTTCGGCTTCGGCCTTTGTCATCAATTCCTTTGCCGGGCGGCGCTTTGGCGAGGGTTTTTTGCGAGAAGGGCGATGGGTCATCACAAGTCCTCTGAGCGATCTGCTGTCAACGGATTCAGGGACCGGATTGAACGGATGCGCGCCCATCTATCCGTTCAATCCGGTCCCTGAATCCGTTGACAGCTTGGCCCCCCGCCGCGCCCGCCGTGATTCTGAGCATCGTCACTTATGGGATATCCTCACCACGATATGAGACGGCGTCATTATGTCCCGCACATAATGAAGCTGTCCCATATCCGACGTCAGGTTCCTCTATGCCTCAGCCTCAGGGGTCTATGCATCAGCCTCACTATGTCCAGATGCATAGCGAGAGTGATGCATAGAGCGGTATTCAATTCGACACCGAATCATCCAGGGCACGGAGCTGTCAACAGATTCAGGGAACGGATTGAACGGATAGATGGGCGCCTGTCCGTTCAATCCGTTCCCTGAATCCGCTGACAGCCCGCCATTGTGAAACCGTTAGAGCAGTTGGCCGGCACCCGCGTGGAGCGCACGCCTCCCGTATAATGCGACGCGGTGGCGGGCGAAAGGGAGGGAAGATGGTGACTGAGTTGCTCTGGTTGAACCCGCGGGAGCTGGTGGCGGACGCGCAGAACGTCCGCGCGTCCGACGACGAATTGGCGCTGGAGGGGCTGGCGGCCAGCATTCGCGAGCATGGCGTGCTCCAGCCCATCGGCGTCGCCCGGGGCGAGGGGGGCTACCGCGTCGTCTACGGGAGTCGCCGGCGGCACGCCGCGATCGCCGCCGGGCTCGACGTCGTGCCCTGCGTAGAGGTGACCGGCTCGGATGACGATCGGTTCGTCAAGCAGCTCGTCGAGAACCTGCAACGGCGCGAGCTGAACGACCTGGAGAAAGCCGAGGGGTTCGCCCGCCTCCGCCGCACAATCGCGGCGCGCCGAGCCGGAAACGGCCATTCGCCCGACCAGGATGTCGCCGATGCGCTTGGCCTCTCGGTTCGGACCATCCAGCGGTACCTCGGCTTGCGTGAGCTGGCGACGCCCGTGCGAGACCTGATCGCGAACGGGGACCTCACGGTGACGCAGGCGCAGCACCTGCGCGCCATCGCCGACGGCGACCAGCAGTTCGCCGTCGCCCGGCTCGTCGCCGAGCGAAGTCTCTCGGCGGCGACGACGAGCCGCCTTTGCCAGGCGCTAGCTCGTCAGCCCGGGCTCTCGCCCGAGACCGCGCTCGCCGCGATGGAGTCTGGCCTCGAGCTGGAGGACATCCGCGGCCGCCCTTCAGGCCGTGACACCGCGAAGTCGGGCTCACGGGCACCCTCGAAAGCGCCGACGACTGCCGCGGTCGAGGACGACGCCGGCCTCTGGGAGGACGATGCCGATGCGAGCGGGCCGGACGACGACGGGTTCCCAATGCCGCCCCGGACCGCCGACGGGCATCGGCGCTTCAAGATTCGCACGGTCGACGCCTTCTGCGATGAGGTCGACCGGCTGGCCCGCTGCCTTCAGGACGGCGACCTGGGCACTGCCGCCGCCAGAGAGGGCGAGGCGCGCACCAGGCTCGGTCTGGCCGCCCGTCAGCTTACGTTCGTCTCCCGCGAGCTCGCGGACTTCTTGCGGGGTCGGGGGTGGGAGTAGAGCAGTGCGCAGCGTTATTGGAGAGGGGACGGACCTCTCCCCCCTTCCCGCCTCGGGAAGGGGGCTGGGGGGGGGGGGGGTAGGTCTCCCGCTTGTTCAACACCGCCGCTCGCGGCCGGCAAGGTCAGGCGGAAGGTGCTGCCTCGGCCGGGGGCGCTCTCCAGCGTCACGGTGCCCCATTGCGCCTCGGCCAGCGCCTTGACCATCGCCAGCCCGAGGCCCGTCCCCCGGGCGATGTTCAAGCCCGCCACGCCAGCCCCCCGGTAGAACTTCTCCCACACCCGTGGCTGCTCCTCCGGCGCGATGCCCGGTCCATGGTCGACTACCTCGATCCAAACCTGGTCGCCATCGCTCCCGCCCCGCACGAGGATGGTATCCGTCGGCGCATACCGCAGGGCGTTCTCCAGCAGGTTTCCCACGACCTGACCGGTCCGCTCCGGATCGGCCTGGGCCCAGAGAGTTTCGGGGAGCTCGACCGACACGCGCTCGCCACTGGGGGACAGTCGGAAGCCGCCCACCGTGTGGCGCACCACCGGGACCAGGTTCACCGGCCGAGGCTGCACGTTGAGCTGACCACGCTCCAGGTGCGAGAACTCGAGGAGGTCGTTGACCAGGCGGGTGAGCGTGGCGGCCGCCGTGTAGATCTCGTTCGTCATCATCCGACATCGCTCGGAGCCGAAGTCGTCCGGTCGCATCGCCAGCAGTTCCGCGTAGCCCATCACCACCGAGAGCGGCGTCCGCAGCTCGTGCGAAATGGTCGTCAACAGCTCGTCCTTGAGGCGGTTCAGGTTCCGCAGCGCGTCGGCCTCCGCCACCTGCCGCGCGAGACGCTCACGCTCGGCCTGCTGCCGCTGGATCCGGGCCGCCGCCCGGTGCATCATCCCGATCAACGCCAGGAACAGGACGGCCAGTCCGCCCAGCGCAGTGCTCCACACCAGTGGGCGAACCGGATGGAGCGGCGACAGGTCCTGGTAGATCTCGTAGACCCCCACCGTCTGGCCATCCAGGACGAATGGTACGTAGACCTCCAACGCAGCGCCGTACCGGGCCTTGAGATCCGCGTTGTCCGGCTCCGACAGGGAGGTGTGACTGGTGCTCGCCGTCCCGGCGATGGCAGTGGCCAGGGGATCCGAGCCCCAGGTCCGCTGCGTTCCCCGGATGCTGGCGAGATCCGAGTAGAGGATGGTACCGTCGAGGGCGTAGATCTTCAGCCGAATCATCCCCGATCCCTGGTGGAGAACACGTGGGACAGCAGGATCCAGGCGCGCGGCCAGAGAGTCGAGCTTGGCCGGGGTGTGGGGAGGCTGGAAGTCAGCCGGAGTCACGTGGTCCCGCAGCTCTAGCTGGACCTGGTCGACCGCGCGAGCCGCCATCTGGGTGAGAAGCAGGTCCGTCAACCGAGCCTCCACGAACCAGGCGGCAGCGCCAGCGACCAGCAGGCCGACGCCCGCACCGACAATGATGAACCAGGCGACGAGGCTAAAGCCGGACAATCGCCGGGTCACGGTCTTCAACACGGTCTCGGAAACTCCCCGCGAAATCGGCGCGCCGAGTTGGGCGGTTCGCACCACCGCGCCACAATTCTAGCGCACTTCGCGGCGCCCGTCACCCAAGTGCGGATCCGGACCTCACCATACAGTTGTCAGTTATCAGTAGTCAGTTTTCAGTGGTCAGAAGTGGGGTCAGTCGACAGGCCATTTGCGGAGCGGCTCTTCACGACGGTGGGCGGCGGCTTCTTCCACCACCATGCCCTGGGCGTGCGCCAGGCGGCCCACGTGGCGCTCACCAGGGGCATGCTCGTCCAGGAGATCTACGACGACATCAACTGCCCCACCACGGTCGAGGTCCTGCGCGAGGGCGGACGCCGGAGCGAAGAGATAGTCGAGGCGTCGCTCAAAGTGCCGATCTTCATCCACTTTGTGCGTGCCGCCGCTCTCGACCGGCTGCTGCCGATAGTCAAGGGCGGCCGGTTCATCCTGGCTGTGCTCTGCGACGACCAGAGCGAGGCGACCGAGAGTGTGAGGAAAGTGAGGAAAGCCAGCGCGGGCTGAGCCGGGACAGCACCTGGTAGCGCGTGGACGGCCTGCACACCTGACCTCCCTGCCGAGATCACGGTGTGCGAAGAGCGACTTCCCCGGACCCATCGTCCGTCACGCGGGCGGCCGGTCGCCGTCTCAGCAGCCGCAGCGCGAGCGCCACGGCGTCGTCGAAGATCGTGTAGACCGCGGGGATGAATGCCAGCGTCAGCGCGGTCGAGGTCAGCAGGCCACCGATCAGGACGATCGCCATCGGCGCCCGGAGCTCGGATCCCTCGTCCACCCCCAGCGCGACCGGCAGCATCGCCACGACCATCGCGGCAGTGGTCATCAGGATTGGCCGCAGGCGAGTCGGCCCCGCCACAAGCAGCGCCTCGTCGCGGGCCTTTCCCTGCCGCCGCAGCGTGTTCGTGTAGTCGATCAGCAGGATCGCGTTCTTGCCGACCAGCCCCGCCAACATGATCATCCCGATCATCGATACCATGCTGAGCTGATTGCCCGTCAGCGCCAGCGCCCCGATCGCCCCGACCACGGAGAGCGGGAGCGAGAGCATGATGACAAACGGCGTCAGCAGCGACTCGTAGAGCGCCACCATCAGCATATACATGAACAGGATGGACAGCCCCAGCGCCTGGTAGAGCTGGGAGAACGATTCATCCTGCGCCTGGACCGTGCCGGCAAAGCGGATCGAGTAGCCCGGCGGGATCACCAGCCGGTCGAGCCGGGTCTGGGTGTCGCGCACGACGTCACCCAGCGGCCGGCCGGCCAGATCGGCCCCCACCGTGACAACCGGCTGTCGGTCGCGCCGGTCGATCTGAGGCAGACCGGCCGACAGCTCGACCGTGGCGATCTGGCCGAGCCTGACGACCGTGCCCCGGTTGGTCATCAGCGGAAGCTGGCGGATCTGCTCGACCCGCGTGAGCTCATCCTGGCCCGCGAGCACACGCACGTCGATCGCTCTCCCCACCTCCGGCCGGTACTGGGTCACCACGCTTCCGGCGATCGCGGTGCGAGCCGCGCTGGCCGCCTGGGCCGCGGTGATCCCCAGATCGGCCGCTCGCGCCCGGTCCAGCCGCACGACGATCTCTGGATCACCCTCCACCCCGGAGTTCTGGACATCACGCGTGCCCGGCACTGATTCGACGATCGTCTGGACCTCCTTCGCCAGCGCGATGAGCTGCCGAGGGTCGTCGCCGCGGAGCTTGATCTGCACCGTCTGCCCGGCGACGCCGACGACCGATGCGAGCTGCGCCCGGAGGCGCAGGCCCGGAACGTCGTCTCCCAACCGCCGCGCTTCGGTCGCCAGCTCCTGCGCGGACTGGCTGCGTTGCGGCGCGGGCACCAGCTTGACGATGATCCGACCGAAGCGCGACTGGTCAGGACGGTTGTCCCCGCCCACCCCGACCGAGGTGAAGGTGCGTTGCACCTCTGGCCACGCCACCAGGCGTTGCTCGACCGTGGCCAGCGCCTGGTCGGTGATGGTGAGCGCCGTGCCCGGCGGCATCTCGGCAAACAGGGTGAACTCGGCCTGGTCCGCCTCCGGCATGAGCTCGGTGCTGACGACGTTGAAGGCCACGAGGGCGATGCCCCCGGCGAAGCTGACCAACCCCACGACGACGACCAGCCAGCGGAGCCGGAGAGCCCAGCCGAGCAGGGAACGGTAGCGCCGGGCGATCCAGGAGTAGCCGGACTCCCAGGCCCGGCCGAACATCGCCAGCGGCGAGCGGTCGTCCGCCCGTGGACGCCCCAGCCAGCGCGAGGCCAGCATCGGCGTGAGCGTGAACGAAACGAACAGCGAGAACAGCGTCGCCGACGCCACGACCAGGCCGAACTGCCGGAAATACTGTCCGACGATGCCCGACATGAAGGCGATCGGCACGAAGACGACCACGTCCACCAGCGTGATGGCCATCGCCGCCAGACCGATCTCCGAGCGGCCCTGGATGGCCGAGGTGAACGGCGTTTCGCCCAGCTCGAGGTGGCGAAAGATGTTCTCCAGCACGACGATCGAGTCGTCGACCAGGATGCCGACCGTGAGCGCCAGCCCCATCATCGACATCATGTTCAGTGTGAACCCGAGGAAGTACATCACGGCGAGGGTCGCGATCAGCGAGGTCGGGATCGCCAGGAGGACGATGATCGTGCTGCGCCAGGTGTGGAGGAACAGCAACAGGACGACACCCGTCAGAAAAACCGCCTCGATGAGATGCTGCTGAAGGCTGTTGAGCGAAGAGCGAGTGAAGACCGAGGCGTCGGTCACCACGTCGAGTTGGACGCCGTCGGGCAGCGTCGGCTGAAGGGCACGGATCGTCTTCTTCACGCCGTCGGTAACGACGAGCGAGTTCGCAGTTGCCTGCTTCGTGATCTGCAAGCCGATGCTGTCTTTCCCACTGGACCGGTTGATCTGTGTGCGCTTGACCGTCGTATCGCGCACCTCCGCGAGGTCGCGGAGGTACACCGGGCCGGCCGGCGTCGCGGCGACGACGATGCTGCCCAGGCGCTCCGGCGTCGGGACCAGCGCGTTGAGGCGCACGTTGTACTCGCGCTCGGCCTCGGCGAGCCGGCCGCTGGGGACGTTGACGTTTTCCTGCGCCAGCGCGCCCGTGACCTGGAATACCGAGAGGCCATAGGCGCGCAGCTTATCGTGGTTCAGACTGACCTGGATCTCTCGCTTCCGTCCCCCGATCAGCGCGACCGAGGCGACGCCGTTGACGGAGTTCAACCGGGGGATGATCCGGTCGTCGGCGAGCCGCGAGAGCTCCTCGATAGACAGCGGTCCGGACAGCGCGACGTTGAGGACCGGGAGCGCGTTGATGTCCGCCTTGACGATGCCCGGCGGCTTCGCGTCGGCCGGCAGGTTCGCCCGAATGGCGTTCACCTTCCGCTCGACGTCGATCGGGGCAGCCTCCGGCCTGGCGCGGTCGGTGAACACGAGGGTGACGAACGAGACCCCTTCGGCCGACGTCGAGGCCATGTAGTCCACGTCGCCCAGGCCACTCAGCGCGTCCTCGATGGGGATCGTCACCAGACCTTCCACCGATTCAGGGCTGGCCCCCGGATAGAAGGTGACGACGGTGACCACCGGGTAGTTGAGCTCGGGGTAAAGGTCGACGCCGAGTCGCCCGTACGACACGAGGCCGAAGACGACGACGGCGAGGATCACCATCGTGATGAAGAGCGGTCGCAGGACCGCGATGCGGGTGAGTCCCACGGCTTGCCTCCTTTTCCCCATTTCGCGGACGCCGCACAGGGACGGCCCTCACCCCCTACCCCTCTCCCCGCGGGAGAGGGGCGAGGGGTGAGGGCGGTCACCCACGCTGCGCGGTGACCGCGTCCCCGTCGCGCAGGTCCGGCCGCCCGCCGACGACCACCTCCTGGCCTTCGGCGACTCCTTCGAGCACCTCGACCCGGTCTCCGTCGACGATTCCGGTACGCACCTCCAGGCGACGCAGCACCCCGTCGCCGACGACGAAGAGGGCCGTCATTCCCGATTGCTCGACGATGGCCGCCTTCGGCACCACCAGGACATCCTTCTTGCGCGCCGTCTCGAGCTGGACCTGGACGAACATGCCCGGCTTGAGCTGGCTCCGCGGATCGTCCGGCGCGAGGTCGATGGCGATGGTCCGGCTGCGGCTCTCGACCACCGGCGCAATGGACTTCACCTTCGCCGCGAAGGGCTGGCCGGGGTACGCCGCGACGAGCAGCGTCGCCGGCTGGCCCACCTGGATGTCGCCGAGCCGGCTCTCCTCGACGCTGGTCGTCACCTTCACCTCGCGGCCCACCAGTGTCACGATCGGGGTTGTCGGCGCGGCCGTCGCGCCCACGCTCAGGTGCCGCTCGGTCACGATCCCATCGATCGGGGCGGTGATGGTGGCCTCCTTGCGCTGCAACCGGGCGAGCTCCAGCCCGGCTTTGGCCTGGTCCAGCCCGGCGCTGGCGGCGCGGAGGTCCTCGTCGGTGAAGGGCTTCTGCGCGAGCTGATGCTGTTGCTCGGCGGCGGCGACTGCCGCCTCGGCCTGCGCGAGGTCGTGGCTGGTGATGGGGTTGCGGGCCAGCGCGAGCTGCTGCTCGGCGGCGGCGACCGCCGCCTCGGCCTGGGCCACTTGCTCGGCGGTCGGCGGCGACGTGATGACCTTGACCTGCTGCTCGGCCTGTTCCGCCGCCGTCTCCGCCGCGTTGACACGCGCCTGTTCGGCATCGCACAGGAACCGCGGGTTATACCGGTTCCCGCACACGCCGTCGCGCTGAAGCTGGGCGGCGTACAGCGCGTTGCGGTACTGCTGAGCCAGCAGCTCCGCCGCCTTGACCTGCTGCGGCGTGGCGCCCGCCCTCAACTGGGCGAGACGGGCGCGGGCGGCGTCGAGATTCGCCTGCGCCTGCCCGATGGCCTCTGTCCGCCCGCCGTCCCGGAGCGCGGCGAGCCGCGCCCGCGCCATCCGCAGGTTCGCCGCGGCCTGGGCGACCAGCTCCGGTCGCGGGCCATTCCGCATCGCCGCCAGCTTGGCTTCGGCGACGCCCACCGCGGCCTCGGCCTGGGCAACCTGCGTCTCGAGGGTGGCCCGCTCGAGCTCGGCGATGACCTCGCCGGCCTTCACCGCGCTGCCCACCTCGACGCTCAGCTTCTCGATCCGTCCCGCCACCTTTGGGAGCACGACCACCTGGTTGGTCGCCCGGACGTCGCCGGTGTAGCCCGCCGTGCGCGCCAGCTCGGCCCGCTCGACTTTCGCCACGCGCACGGCGGGTGGCGGTGGCGTCGGTCTGGGCGCCGCCGGCGCGGCCGGCGCCGGGCGCTGGCAACCGACGAGGGCCAGCAGACCCAGGGTGAAAGCGGCGATCAGGGCGATCAACCGAACCATCTTGCACTCCTCCCTGTCGTCTCCCGATCGTCCGTCGGGGCGCGCCCGGCGCTCGGCCGAAGGATACCGAGCAACTCCAGCGACAACACCTCGCTCGTCAGATGATCCAGATCGACGTCGCCCTGGTCGAAGATGATCCGCCGGCGAACGACCATGTCGCCCATACCCACGAGCGCGTCCGCCACCAGCGCCGCGTCGAGGGGACGGAGGTACCCACCGGCGATGCCGTGCTCGAGGTCGGCCTGGACTCGCCGCGAGAGCTGGCGGTAGAAACCGTTGAGGAGCTCGCCAAACGACGGGTCGGCGCCGAGCGCTTCGTGGAAGAAGATCCGGGCAAGCTGGCGATTCTCCGCGCAGAGAGAGAACGTCGCGCGCAGCACCGCGGCCACCCTTGCCTGGTAGTCGACGAGGCCGCGGGGCAAGGGCTCGCGCAGCGAATCCAGTCGCTCGATGAAGCCGCCCATAAAGCGCTCGACCAGCGTGTGGAGGATGTGCTCCTTGCTCCGGTAGTACAGGTAGAAGGTGCCCTGAGCCACGCCCGCTTCAGCCACGATGTCCGACACCTTCGCGGCGCTGTAGCCGTGAGCCAGGAAGACACGGATGGCCGCCGCCAGCAGCTCCTCCCGGCGGTCTTCAAGCCGCCCGCCCCGTCCCATCACCACTTCCCCCTGCCTCGCTGACTGACACATCAGTCAGGATACCAGGCGGCGTCCCAGCCGTCAAGGTCTGCGCGAGCTAATTCTGGACTATCCCCGGTCGCCCGAGTTAAGATGCAAGTGCCGGGTGGCGCAGACTGACCGCGAGCAAGGGCGCGGACCTCTCCCCCCTTCCGGCCGTTCCTGAGCCGAACCCGACGCGGGGAGGGGGGTGGTGGCTCCCCCCTCTCCGCGGCCGCCCGCTCAGGAACGAGAGGGGACCAGGGGTGAGAGGTCCGGCCACGGGGTTTGGTCACCCACTTGCTCAACGCCGCCGGTCGCTGCTGTAGAGCGGATTGCTGATCGGACACGATCGATTGTATATGTATAGAGGAGGAGGTCAGGCCAGTGGAGAGCCGATCCGCCACCCGGCCGGCCGCTCCCAGCCAGTCCTGGACGGTGGAGCTGTACGGCTACCCGCGCCTGCTCGCCGCGCGAAAGGCGGTCACGATCGACCTCCCTGCCGACCAGCCGGCGACGGCCACCGTGGTCCTCGCCGGCCTGGCCGCCCTCTGTCCGGCGCTCGTCGGGCCGGTCGTCGAGGCCGGGGGCTCGCGCCTGGTCGACGGCTACGTCCTCAACCGGAACGGCCGCTCGTTCATCGCCGACCTGACGCAGCCGCTGGCGCCGGGTGACGTCCTGCTGCTCCTCGCCAGCCAGGTCGGGGGCTGACCTCGTGTTCGGCTATCACCAGCGACTCCTTGTCGTCGACCTCTCCCACGGCCGGGCGACGGTACAGCCACTGACCGAAGCCACGCTGCGACGCTTTCTCGGGGGCGTCGGCCTGGCGGCGTTTCTGCTCGACCGGGAGTGTCCGGCGGGGGCCGATCCCTTCGGCCCGGAGAACCCGCTGATTCTGGCTACCAGCCCGCTGGTCGGGACGAACGTCACGACTTCGGCGAGGTTCGCCGTGGCCACGCGCTCGCCGCTGACCGGCCTCATCGGGGACTCGCTGTCGTCGAGCTTCCTGGCCCTGGAGTTCAAGCGCGCCGGGGTCGACGCGCTCGTCATCCGCGGACAGGCGGCGCGGCCGACCTACCTCACGATCCGCGACGGCGTGGTCGGCTTCCACGACGCCTCGCACCTGATGGGAAAGTCGCCCACGGCGACCGCCGCGGCGATTCGGGCCGAGCAGGACAACCGGGCGCTGCGCGTCGCGGCCATCGGCATCGCCGGCGAGCGCCGCGTTCGCTTCGCCACGATCAGCAGCGACGGCCGCCACGCGGGCCGGACGGGGTCCGGCGCAGTGATGGGCGCGAAGCGACTCAAGGCGATCGCCGTCGAAGGGACGCGGCCGACCCCCGTGGCCGAGCCGTCGCGGCTCAAGCAGGCGCAGGCGCGGCTGATCGAGCGCAGCCTCGGTCCGGCGACGGCGAAGTATCGAACGCTGGGCACGCCGGCCAATCTGCTCACGTTCAGTCGCCTGGGTGTGCTGCCGACCCGCAACTTCCAGCGCTCGACTTTCGACGCCGCTGAGGCGGTCAGCGGCGAGCAGCTCTACGACCGCCACCTCACTCGGGTCGTGCATTGCGCTTCCTGCACCGTCGGCTGCGAGCACCTCTACCGAACGCTCGCGCCGCCGAGCGATGGCGCATCGGCCAGCCAGCCGCCTCCCCCGGACGATGCTCGCCTCGAGTACGAGACGCTGTTCGCGCTGAGCTCGCTCCTGGGCATCGCGGATCTCGATCTGGTGATCCAGGCGGCGGCGCGCTGCGACGCGCTGGGCATCGACAGCATCAGCGCCGGCGGAACGATCGCCTGGGCGATGGAATGCTTCGAGCGCGGCCTGCTGACGACGCGAGACACCGGCGGGCTGGAGCTGCGCTTCGGAAACGGGGCGACGCTGCTGCCGCTCCTCGACCAGATCGCCCATCGTACTAGCCTCGGCGAGGTGCTCGCTGAGGGATCGCGCCGTGCGGCCGAGCTGCTCGGCGCCGGCTCGGCCGCGTGGGCGATGCACGTCAAGGGGCTGGAGCTGCCGGGTTACGAGCCCCGGGGCTTGAAGACGATGGCGCTCGGCCTGGCCGTCAGTCCACGCGGCGCGTGCCACAACCGGCTGCCGGTCTACGAGGCGGACTTCTCCCCAAACCTCGACCGCTTCCGGGCCGAGGCGGCCCGCGGCGCGCTCGCCGCCGCCAGCGAGGACTCCACCGCGGTCCTTGACTCGCTGATGCTCTGCAAGTTCATCCGCCACTGCTTCGACGACTTCTACCGCGAGACGGCCGATCTGCTCGGGCTGGTGACTGGCTGGGACGTGACCGCCGACGAGCTCCGGGCGGCGGGCGAGCGGATCAGCAACCTGCGGAAGCGCTTCAACCTGCGCCAGGGCTGGACGCGCGCCGACGACACTCTGCCCGCGCGGCTGCTGGACGAGCCGTTGTCCGACGGGGTAGGCACGGGCACTCACCTGACCCGCGACGAGCTCGACCTGATGATCGCGGGCTACTATCAGGCCCGGGGTTGGCGTCCGGATGGCACGATCCCCGAGGAGCGGTTGCGGGCCCTCGGCCTGGACGAGGCATCCTTATAGCCCAGAGGTAGGCGGCGACCGCGTACACGCCGACCACAAAGACGGTCCAGATCAGCGGCCCATCAGCGTTACGACGCTGCCCTCGCGTGCCGCCCGGTAGGCGGCGTGGACGAAGCGCGCGGTCTCCAGCGCCTCGGCCCCCGTCGCCAACGGCGGATCCTCGCCCCGGATGGCGGCGACGAAGTTCGCCATCGGATCGACCGTCGATTCGGGCAGGACCTCGACGGACGTGCCATCCGGCCGGCGGTGAATCACGTTCGGCTCGCCGCGCGGCGGCGGCCAGATGAGCGTCAGCGCTCCCCCGGTGCCGTACACGACGCCCCGCTCGTCCCAGCTCCAATCGCCCGGGGCGCTCGCCTCGCAGGTGAGATCGAATGTCACGTCGTCCCCGAGGTGCGCCACGACCCCGGCTCGCACCTCGACCGGAAGTCCGTCGTGACCCACGTGCGCGCTCACGTGGCGCGCCGCCAGCCCCGTCAGCCAGAGGGCGCTGTCGACGAGGTGCGAGCCGACGTTGATGAGAATGCCCCCGCCAGCCAGAGCGGGATCGGAATGGGTGCCTGGCATCCTGGGTATCGCTCGGTCGCCAGGCTCGCCGCGCAGGATCGGCATCAGCCCGGCCGCGAGCGCCCAACTGACGTGACGAATGGCGCCCAGCTCGCCCGAGCGAATGACCCGCCGGGCGGCGCGATAGCCCCCGTGGCCTCGCCGGTCGAAGCCGACGGCCAGCGCCAGCCCCCGTTTCGCTGCCAGCGCGACGAGCGCCTCCCCGTCGGGGGGATCGACGACGAACGGCTTCTCGACGAAGACGTGTCGCCCCCGCTCCAGCGCGGCGCGCACGTGGGCGGCGTGCAACCCTGGTGGCGAGGCGATGACGACGGCGTCCAGCTCGGCCTCGGCGAGCATCGCCTCGGCCCGGGTGAAGCGGAGCGGGACGCCGAACGTATCGCCGACCCGGTCGAGCAGAGCGGCGTCGCGACGGCAGATCGCGGCGACGTCAACCGCTGGGCACCGCTTCAGGTTCGGCAGATGGCGGGTCGCCACGACGCTTCCGGCGCCGATGACCCCGATCCGGATCGTCGGACGAGTCGGCGCTCGCTGCGGTAAATCGGCCACGGATGTACTCCCTCCCTCGCACGGGTAATCGCACGGGCAATACCGCTGGCTCCATGTTAGCATATGCGTGCGGACCGCATGCACTGGAGATACGCATTGCACGCGCAAAGTAACCCGACCCCCAAGACCCTGGGCCGCCGGCCGGCTGGGCTCGTGACCGGCCAGGACCGGGTGGTGGTGAGCGACCTGGAGCGCACTGTGCTGGACTGCCTGAAGCAGCCGGAGCACTGCGGGGGCCTGGTCGAGGTGGCCAAGGGGCTCTGGATGCGCCGCGAGGCGGCCGATCCACGGAAGCTCGTCGACTACGCGCTGCGACTCGACGTCGGCGCCGTGACCCGGCGCCTGGGCTACCTGATGGAACTCTACGAGATCGGCTCCCCTGCGGAGGTCGAGCGCCTGCGGGGGCACCTCACCGCCGGCTACGCCCTCCTGGACCCGGTTCTGCCGCCTGGCGGTCGGCACCTGCGGCGGTGGAGGGTGCGGCTCAACGTCGCCCCCGACGAGCTGGCCGTCGTGATCCGGACGTAGCCGATGATCCCGCAACGCAGCCTGTCTCTGCTCACCAATCGCATGGCCCGGGCCGGCGGCCGCCGGATCCCCGAGGCAGTCCTGGACCGTGACTACTGCCTCGCCTGGTTCCTGGTCGGCCTCGGTCGGGCCGCCCCGGGCGACGGCCTCGTCTTCAAGGGCGGCACCGCTGGCGAACCAGATGGCCGAGCTTCCGGCGTTCGACGCGGTGCTGCGGGCAGTTCAGCGGCAGATGCGCCAGGCCGGGCTCGCCGGCGATTGACCGAGGGCTGCCGCGCCGAGGCATCTCTGCTGGATCGCCAGCGTCTTGACCTCGCCCCACTCCTTGTTCACCAGCGGTACCATCGCGCCATCCACACTGATCTGAAGACGTTCCGGCCGGACCGGCTAGCGAACGTCAGCCAGGAGGTGAGGTCGTCTCTACGCCGCGGGAAGGACGGCCCCTTCGCCGAGTGGTGGCGCCGGCGACGGCACCTCGCTGACCGGTGAAGCGACGTCCGCCATCTTCGGCTCGCTCGCTTCCAGCGACGGCAGGTAGTCGTCGTCCTGGTCGAGCACGAACTGCTCGACGTGGTCGGGCACGATCGCCGCGTCGGGGCCGACGGTCAGCGCCTCGGTCGCGGGGACAAAGCGGCGCCCGTGCATGGTGTCCCGGACGATTCCCGCGCTGATCTCGTATCCGACCATGCCGCCGTCCGGAGCGATGAAGATCTCCTCGATGGTCCCCAGGTCGTCGCCGCCCTCGGTGAGCATGTGCAGGCCGGTCAGACAGACGCCGTTGTGGAGCAGTCGGCTGATCGCCCGAATCGACGAGGCCGGGACGATCGCCTTGCTCTGGCTGTTGAAGACCGTGAGCGCATCGCGGCCGTAGCTCCGCACCTGCTCCATCGGGATGACCTGGGTGTCTTTGAGCCAGCCAGCCTCGGCGACGATGAAGGCGGCAATCCGCCTGCCAGCACAGTCGAACAGGATATCCCGCACGATACCGATCCGCAGTCCGTCCGCCAGACTGACCACCGGCAGTTGCAGCACCGTTTTCGCCCTTCGCATCTACCGCTCCTCCATCCGCTTCGGCCAGCGCAGGCTGGAGAGTCAGCGCAGTGGTTGCTTCGTCCGCTCGTCACCCAGGGCTGCGTGGAGCCAAGCCGCGGCCAACAGGTTGTTCGTCCGAGTTGCGGGCAAGAACTGTGCCAGTCGCTCGTCTGTCCATTCCGGATGGGGTCGCTTGGACTCGGCAGGGGACAAAGCGATGGCATTGCTCGCGCTGATGGCATATCATACGTGGCAGCAAGCGATTCGTTCTTTCGGAATTCGTTCATTCGGGGTTCGTTCGTTCGGAAGAGGAGGCCGCAGTCGTGGAAGCGCTGGGCAT
>JACPQP010000342.1 GCA_016190465.1 Chloroflexota bacterium | reverse complement strand
GCCCTTCCTGGACCTTCCCGAAACCAGAAGGACCTTTCGGCGACCGACTTAGAGGCGACGGGGTGACGGGGCGGGGGAGGAGGGGGGAGAGCCGCAGATGAGCACAGGGGGACGAAGAGACGTGGGGCCGCCAGGGATCGTCGTCGGGGTCGACCTGGTGGAGATCGAGCGCGTGCGCGACACGCTCGCGCGCCACGGGGAACGCTTCCTCGGCCGGGTGTTCACCGAGCAGGAGCGGGGCTACTGCGGCACGCGAGCGGGCTCGCTCGCGGCCCGGTTCGCGGCGAAAGAGGCCGTCGGCAAGGCGCTGGGCACCGGGTTTTTCCCTCTCCCCTGGCGGGATGTCGAGATCGTCTGCGATGAGTGGGGCAAGCCGCACGTCGTGCTGCACGGCCTCGCCCGCAAGCGAGCGCGGGAGCTGGGTATCGGCACGCTGGAGCTCAGTCTCTCCCACAGCCGGGGCTCGGCGGTTGCCGTGGTGGTGGGGATGATTGTTTCGGGGGACACCCCCGAACCCCCGGCCTGACGGCGCCGGGGCTCGGCGGCGGCGCGGGTGGTGGGGATGATTGTTTCGGGGGACCCCCCCGAACCCCCGGCCGGACTCACTCGATCGGCACCACCCGGCCGTTCCCCCCATCCACCAGCACGCGCTGCCCCTCGCGCAACCGGCTGGTGGCATTGCCGGTCCCCATCACGGCCGGGATCCCGTACTCGCGGGCGACGATGGCGGTGTGGGACGCGGCGCCGCCGGCGTCCACGACCACGGCGCCGGCGATGGCGAAGAGTGGCGTCCATGCGGGATTGGTGTAGCGGGCGACCAGCACCTCGCCCTTCTGGAGATTCCCGAAGTCTCGCTCACTCGGGATGTGCCTCACCCGGCCCACGACCTGCCCGGGGCTCACCGGGACGCCTCGCACTTCGCTATGGCTGGTCGGCCGCGCCAGGAGTGCCGCCGGCACGGTGGGGATCCGTCCCTCCACCGACCGCCGGGCTCTTTTCCGCCGCAGCACCTTCTCCCGCACCGCCGCGGCTGGCCCGGGCTCTCTGATCTCCTCGACCTTCAGGAAGAAGACATCCCCCGCTTCGTCGATCACGCCTCGCGCCACCAGGCGACGGCCCAGCTCCAGGGCCAGCCGGCGGACGACGGGGAAAGGCATGAACAGGTAGAAGTGGCTGTTCTCGCGAAAGGCGATGAAGTCCCGGGCCACCGCCAGCGCCTTCAGGAAGAGGGGCAGGAGAAGGCGTCGCCTCACGCCGAACCAGCCTCCGGAGAGCGCGGCCACCACCTCTTGCTTGGCCCGCTCCGCCCGCTCTCCGTCGCTGTCCAAAGCAGAAGCGTTCCATCCGCCAGCGGTGAGCCCCTTGAGCATTCCATAGACGATGCTCGGGTCGTCTCGCCAGGCGGGGAGCGCGGCAGCCGGCATGGTCGTCTCGCGGTAGCCATAGCACCCGAGGAAGGCCTCCATCTCGGCCAGGAACGCGCGACCGGTGGCTGAATCGCTCAGTCGGTGCGGGATACGCTCTGGGGTCTCCTCCAGGAAGGCCAGCCGGAGGTCCGCCGATCCCCGGATCAGCCGGGCCAGCCGTCCCAGCTCGCGATTCATCTCGGTGGTGTTGCACGGGACTCCGGCCAGGAGATCCGTGGTCACCTTCGGCGCTTGCGCGCCGACGGCCAGGCGGAGCAAGAGGGAGAGCCCCTGGGTGACCAGCAGACCCCGGGGGAAACGTCCGAAGCGGGACGCGAAGAGCTCCACCTGGAGCGTTCGCAGCATCTCGATCCGATCCAGCAGGTGCTCGTCGGAGAGGATGGACAGATCCTCCGCGTCGATCCGGTGCGCCAGCGCCACCAGGGTGCCGCGGCACTCCTCCAGCCAGCCATCCGGGCGGACTCGCAGGGCCGCTACCAGCCTGGCGGGCAATACCAGAGCTCCGAGGGTCGGCCGGAAAGCGGGCGGCACTACCTGGACCACGCCGTCGGCAACCTCGACGAAGATGTCTTCGAGGGCTGGCGGGGAGAAGCCCAGCGAGCGCAGAGACTGAAAGACCCGCAGCAGCGCCGGCCGAAAGAAGAGCGAATAGTCGAAGGGGTAGGGCGGCAGAGGGATGTGATCCAGCATGTTCGGCGCGTTGGCGCGCTGGAAGCGGTTGTAGCGGCGTGGCTTCTCCGGCGCCGTCGGTGCGGCCGGGGCCACCTCCGCGGGCAGGGCCGTGAGGGGGCGCGACTGGAGGACGTAGCAGCGCCCGCCGACCCAGGCCCACTCGATGTCCTGCGGCTGACCGAAACCCTCCTCAATCTGGACACCCAGCCGGACCAGCTCGTCGAGCGTGGGGCGGGGTAGGAGGGGGTCCTCGGTCAGGACGCGCCGGCTGGCCTTGTCGATGACGTGGCGCTTGCCCCCGACCTGGCCCGAGACCAGCGCCTCGCCCAGGCCAGAGATGGCCTCGACGATCACCTGGTCCCGCTGCCCGGTGACGGGGTTGGCGGTGAACAGCACTCCGGCCCATTCCGCCGGCACCATCGCCTGGACCACCACGGCCAGCGCCAGACCGCGCTCGTCCCAGCCGCGGCCGCGACGATAGGCGATGGCCCGAGGCGACCACAGCGAAGCCCAGCAGGCCCGGATGGCCGTCAGCACCGCTTCCGGCCCGGCCACGTTCAGGAAGGTGTCGTGCTGCCCGGCGAAGGAGGCGGTGGCCAGGTCCTCGGCCGTGCCGGAGGAGCGGATGGCAACGGCCGATGGCAGGTGTGCGGCTTCCGCTCGCGGATTGAGTGGGGCAGCTCCGGTCGAATGAGATGAGGGCCCGGAGTGGCTCACCCCATCGGCAAGCCGCGGCAATTGCCGGTGGGCGTGGAGGATGGCGGCGCTGATGGCGGCGGGAATCGGGGCATCCGGGATGCGAGCGCGCAACACCTCAGGGGTGGCATCGGTCAAGTCGTTGGCGGCCAGGAAGGCGCGATAGGCCGCGGTGGTGACCACGAACCCGGGAGGCACCGGTAGCCCCATCCGCAACAGGCGTCCCAGGTTGGCCCCCTTGCCACCGGCCAGATCCGCGTCGCCGTCAGCCACATCTTGAAGCCAGCAAATCAGCGCGTCCACTGTTCGACCTCCTCTCGCAGTGAACCAGGGCCAAGGAGAGAGCCGCACCCCCGGCGCGCCCGACACACGGGCTGGACGTTCCCGTGAGCCGAGCACGCCGTTTCTGCCCTGGCGCCACTGTGGGACCGGGTAGATCAGTCTCAGTTGAGATACCATCTGTGCCTGACGGGCTCGTCGTTCGAGCCGCTCACGGCTGCGCGTGCAATGGCCGGGCCGGGTTGCGTTTGGCGAGCTTGATGGCCCTCTCGGGACAGGCGGTCACGCACCGGCCGCAGCCGTCGCAGCGATCGGGTTGGACCACGAACACCTGGCGGTACCGATGGAGGAATCCCCTGAGGCGGCTGGCCAGCGAGAGCTGCTGTCGCTCCGCTCGACCGAGCTGCCCCATCTCGAACACGCCGTGCGGGCAGACCCGCACGCAGTCGGCTTTCCCCTCACAACGGTTGCGGTTGACGACCGGCGCCACCACGCCCGGCTGGTGGCGGGAACCCCGGGCTACTATCACCTGCTCTTCGTTCATCTGCTCACCGTTCACCTGTTGGCTGTTCTCCTTCACCGGCTCCCCTTCAGTGTGGGGGGCGGACCTCACCCCCTGCCCCCTCTCCGACGCGGAGAGGGGGGACGGCGGGGGCGGACCTCACCCCCTGCCCCCTCTCCGACGCGGAGAGGGGGGACGGCGGGGGCGGACCTCACCCCCTG
>JACPQP010000341.1 GCA_016190465.1 Chloroflexota bacterium | reverse complement strand
TCGGGGTGAGGGGGCGACGGGGCGGGGACCCGGCACCTGACCCCCGACCCCTGGCACCCAACCCCTGGGGGGGTGACGGCTTTCGCTCGGCACGTGCCTTGCACACGTGCCTTGCACACGTGCCTTGCAATCGGGGGCTGGGGGGTTGGGTAATGTCAGTACGATCGTCGCGTCAACCAATTCGGCCAGCTATCGTCTTCATCGTCGGCCAGTACGAGCCAAGCCGCTGTGGCGTCGCGCACTACACGCAGCGACTCGTCGCCGCCCTCGACGACATCGGGCTGCCCAGTCTGGTCCTCACGGCCCAGCCGTCACCGAACCTGCCCGATGGCTTGTCGTCGTCCCCTCACGTCTCGCTCACACCGTTCCCCCTCTCCGCGTCGTCCCCCCTCTCCGCGCCCGCCCCTATCAGGAACGACCCACTCAGGAACGGCGGGCTAGGGGGTGAGGTCCGGCCAGGGGCACGGATAGCCCAGATGGACTGTTCGTGGGTCAACCCCGAGGCCCGTGGTGTTATCTCGGAATGGTCGCTCGCCACATTGCAGCCACTCGCCCGATCGATTGTCGGCTACGATCCGGCGGTTGTGCACGTCCAGCACGCGCCAACGGCGTTTTCTGGCCACCGAGCCCACCTCTTCCTTCCGCTTGCGCTGCGGTCGCTCGGCCTCCGCTTCCCCGTGGTGACGACCGTCCACGAGTACGGCGGCTGGTCGATCGGCCGGAAGCTTCCCGTACCGGTCGGCTGGGCAGTCGATGCCATCGGTGCGCTTGGCGAGCGATTTGGGTGGTGGGATCGAGAGCTGCTGACGTTGCTGAGCCGCGGCGACGCCGTCATCGCGACCAACGCGGATCACGCGGCGCTGCTGCGGCGAGCCCTCGGCCCGCGGCATCATCGGCTGGCTGAGATCCCGCTGGCGGAGAATATCTCTCCCGTGTCGGGCGACCCGCTCGATCACCGCCGGGCGCTACGGGCCGAGCTTGGTGTCCCCGCCGATGCGCCGGTGCTCCTCTTCTTCGGCTTCGTCCACCCGGTCAAAGGGATCGAGACGCTGCTGGCAGCGTTCGCCGCCGTCCAAACCAGGCGGCCCGATGCCCGGCTGTGGGTCGTCGGTGGCGTGGAGAGCCTGGCGCTACGGGGCGAGGAGGCCCGGGCGTATCAGGCCCGCCTGTTCCGTCTGGCCACGGAGCTTGGTATCGATGGCCACGTGGAGTGGACGGGACACCTCCCGGACCAAGAGGTGAGTCGCCGTCTCTTCGCCGCCGACTTGTGCGTGCTGCCATTCCGCCGTGGCGCCACGCTCAAGAGCGGATCACTGCGCGCCGCCTTCGCTCACGGCTGTCCGGTGGTCACGACCCGATCCGCCGAACCCGATCCCGCGCTCCGCCATGGGGAGACGGTGCTGCTCGTCGCCCCGAACGATCCGGCCGAGCTGGCCGTGGCGAGTGAACGGTTGCTGGACGACTCGTCGCTCCGCGCACTGCTGGCTGGCGCCGGGCAGCGCCTCACGCGGGCAGTCAGTTGGCACGAGATCGCCCTGCGCCACCTTCGGCTCTACGCGGGGGTCGCGCCCGAGATCTTCGCCAGGGCGGCGGCTACTCCCACTCGATCGTCGCGGGAGGCTTACTACTGACGTCGTAGACGACCCGGTTGAGGCCGGGCACCTCGTTGACGATCCGGCTGGAGACGCGGGCGAGGAGGTCGTAGGGCAACCGCGCCCAGTCGGCGGTCATGAAATCCTCGGTGGTGACGGCGCGAAGCGCCACGACGTTCGCGTAGGTTCGCCCATCGCCCATCACCCCGACGGTCTGCAGGGGCGTCAGGACGGCGAGCGCCTGGGCAACGTCGCGGTAGAGCCCGGCCGCTCGCAGCTCCTCGACGAAGATCGCGTCCGCGGCCCGCAGGGTCGCCAGGCGCTCCGTCGTCACCTCGCCGATCACCCGAATCGCCAGCCCCGGACCAGGAAACGGATGACGCCAGACGAGCTCCTCGGGCAGCCCCAGCTCGAGCCCGGCCGCCCGCACCTCGTCCTTGAAGAAGTAGCGCAGCGGCTCGACGAGCCGGAGCGTCATATCTTGCGGCAGACCGCCGACGTTGTGGTGCGTCTTGATCTTCGCCGCGGCCTTCCGCTCCGGCGACGCGCTCTCGATGACGTCCGGGTACAGCGTGCCCTGAACAAGATGGTCAACCTGGCCAAGGGCCCTGGCCTCGGCCTCGAAGACCCGGATGAACGTCTCGCCAATGAGCCGGCGCTTCTCCTCCGGATCGACGATGCCCGCCAGCCGCGAGAGAAACCGGTCGGTGGCGTCGACGGAGCGCAGCCGGATGCCCAGGTGCTCGCGGAAGGTCTGCTGCACCTGTTTGGCCTCGCCCTGCCGGAGCAGCCCGTTGTCGACGAAGACGCAGGTCAGCCGGTCGCCGATAGCCCGATGGGTGAGCACCGCGGCCACGCTCGAGTCGACCCCGCCGCTGAGCGCGCAGATCGCCCGCCTGTCGCCGATCTGTCCACGGATCCGCTCGATCGCCTCGGCCACAAACGAGCCTGGCGTCCAATCGCCGTGGCAATCGCAGATGCGGTAGAGAAAGTTGCGGAGGATATCTTTGCCAAACTGGGTGTGAACGACCTCGGGGTGGAATTGCAGACCGATCAGTTGGTC
>JACPQP010000348.1 GCA_016190465.1 Chloroflexota bacterium | reverse complement strand
GTGATCCCTCGGCGGGAGGTGGACGTGGCGCTGAAGATGGCCACGGTGGACACCCAGCCGCTCCAGTGGGTGGACCTCGGCCACTCGGCGCACATCCCGCACAGCGCCCGTCTGGCCCCCGTGCCGGCGATGTGGATCGAGGTGCTCCAGGGGAAGCGGGAGCCATGGCCGACCGGGCTGGATGGGCGCTGGGCAGTGGAGATGTGCCTGGGGGCCTACCAGTCGGCGCGGCTGGGGCGGCGGGTCACCTTCCCGCTGGAGTAGCGCTGTCATTTGGAGGGCAGGCACGGGGGCCTGCCCCTACCCATTACAGGTGGGGGCGGATTGCCGATCATGCTTTGAGTTGCCACGATCGGTCGTCGAGGTCGGGGCGCTACCGCAAGGCGCTCCGGACGACGTAGGCGTCGACGGGCTCGCGCTTGCCGCGCACCGCGAGGCCCGGGAGCAGCTCGGCGTCGAGCGCGGGGCGAACACCAGGTTCGCCCCGACTGGCCCTGGTGTAGGTCTCGGCGCTGACCAGGATGTCGCAGCCCAGCTCCTTCGTCTTGTCCTGGAGGCGCGAGGCGAGGTTGACCGTGTCGCCAATGACGGTGTACTCGATGCGGTGCGCGCCGCCGACGTTGCCGGCCACTACCGGGCCGGTGGCGATCCCGATGCCGATGCGAAGAGGGGGGACCTCACCCCCTGGCCGCCTCTCCGGCGCGGAGAGGGGGGACGGGGGGCGGACCTCACCCCCTGGCCGCCTCTCCGGCGCGGAGAGGGGGGACGCGGGGGGGGACCTCACCCCCTGCCCGCCGTTCCTGAGTGGATCCGAGGTGGAGCCGGGGGGCTGGGTCTGGTTGAACTCGGCGAGCGCCCGGCGCATGGCGAGCGCCGCGCGGACGGCGCGGGCGGCGTGGTCGGCGGCGGGATTGAGAGGCGTGCCGAAGATGGCCAGGAGCGAGTCGCCGCCGAACTTGTTGACCATGCCCCCCTCGGCGACGACGACGCCGACCATGGCGCCCATGTAGCGGTTGAGCAGCGCAATGAGGTCCGCCGGCGGGAGAGCCTCGGCCAGGCCGGTGAAGTTGCGGATGTCCGAGAAGAGGACGGAGCACTCGACCAGCTCGCCGCCGAGCCGGGCGCCGCGCTCGACGGCCTCCCGGGCCACCTCCGGGCTGACGTAGAGGTTGAGCAGGTTGCGCACCAGTTCGCCCTGGCGCAGGCCACCGGTCATCTGGTTGAACCGCTCGCTCAGGTATCCCAGCTCGTCGTTCGTGGTGACGGGGACCCGGGCGGCGAAGTCCTGCTGCTCGACCCGTCCCATGGCCGCCTGGAGGGCGCGCAGCGGCCCGACGATGGAGCGGGTGACGAAGACGGCCATGCCGACGCTGGCCAGGACGCTCACCGCCAGGATGAACAGCTCGAGGATGAGCAGGTTGTCGAGGATGGCCCGCGGGTTCGGCGCGCCGACCAGCGCGTGAGCCCGCTGAAGCGAGAGGGCGGTCAGCATGGCCAGCGGCCAGAGCCCGATCAGCAGGAAGACGATGAGGAGCCGGCCCTGGACGGAGAGGCGAACCGCCGGCACCGCGCTGAGCCGCCCATCGGGGAAGAAGACCGGGATGGCCCGCCGCCAGACCAGATCGGCGCTGAAGTAGACGATCGCCGTGGTGAGGACCCCGCCGACGCCGACGATGCCGATGAGGATCGTGAGCATGGAGATGGAGTAGGAGAGCCAGTTGACGATGGCGTAGAAGAGCCCGGCGGCCGTCCAGGCGGCGAAGGAGAGGAGGGCGATCCGTGGCGCGAAGCCCAGCGCCTGACTCGCGACGTTCGGGGGAAGCTCGGCGGGGGGAACCGCTCCCTGGAGGGCCCGATACCACTTCCGCAACCGCTGGGTGTACCGGTTGCTCCAGGCCGAGGTGAGGGCAAAGATGACGACGAGCGGCCCGACGAAGAGCAGCAGGTCGGCCGGTCTCAGGGAGCGGACGGATGCCTGGCCCGTGGGCAGCGGCATGATCGTACTGAAGAACAGGAACGTCAGGGCCGCGCCGGCGAGGTTCGCGGTCAACGAGATCAGGTGGAGTTTCTGCTCGATGGTCTCGATCTTCTCGCTCACGCTGGCCCTTCATCCGTGCCGCCATCCGGACGCGGGGGGGACGGCCCTCACCCCCAACCCCTCTCCCAATACTGGGGGAGGGGGGACGGGGGCTGGACCTCACCCCCTGGCCGCCGTTCCTGAGCCGGTCCGACACGGAGAGGGGGGATGGACGCCCCCGGAAGGAGGGGAGCCATCACCGGAGTGCTGAGCTACCGGCGGGGGGGCGAGCCTTGTGTTCGTCCCGCCCGGGGCTACCAGTGCCGATTGTACAATGTGACGCCTGACTGGGACAAGGGATCTGGCCGACACGTCCGCGACGCCCGGATCACCCCGCCCGACATCGCCCGATTGGAGCGCTTCGCCGACTGGGAGTGGCTCCCCGTCGACGTGCCGACGGACCGGACCGGTCTCTACCAGGCCGCGGTCGACGACTCGGAGGCCACCGCCCGCCTCACGGCCGCGCTGCCCCGGGCCGAGGCGCTGGTCATCTGCACCGGTAGCCCGCGGATCACCGCCGCGGTCATGGACGCCGGCCCCCGCCTCCGACTGATCGGTGAGATGGAGGGAGACCGGTTCGCCGCCCGGATCGACACCCAGGCAGCGTGGGAGCGTGGCATCCGCGTCGTCGACACCACCAACGCCACGTCCTATCCCGTGGCCGAGTGGGCCCTGGCCATGATGCTCATCGCCCTGCGCAACGCCGGCGAGCACTTCCGCCACCTCATCGGCCCCGACAGACCGCCTGGCAGCCGGTGCGGGGGGAGTGAGGGGGGACGGGGGTTTCCCTCTACCCCCTTGCCCGCCGTTCCTGAGCCGGGCCCCCACCCGGGGGGAAGGGTGACGTGGGCCCTGGGGAGTGGCGTCCTTCTTCACCGACGATGAACACCCAGTTACGGGCGTAATGGGGGGCAGGCACAGGGGCCAGCCC
>JACPQP010000346.1 GCA_016190465.1 Chloroflexota bacterium | reverse complement strand
GGGGGAAGCCCCGGCCCCGGAAGGAGACGAACTGCGAGGCCAGATTCGGGACTTATGTATCACGATGAGCCGTGTCGGAGAGGGGGCTAGGGGGTGAGGTCCGGGCTGGGGGGGTAGGTCACCCCGGGGAGGGGGATGGCGGCTCCCCCTCTCCGCGTCGGATCCAGTCAGGAACGGCGGGCAGGGGGTGAGGTCGACCCCCAGCGAGCGAGGTGGGCGGAGTGGCCGGAATCGGCTTTCGGCTCCAGAAGCTGATCGGCGAGGACAGCTACCTCGGCGCGGTCAAGGCGTACGTCTACTCCGCGGTGATCTCGTCGGGGCCGTGGATCAGCTCTATCGCCGCCCTGGCCGTGCTGGGCGTGCTGTCGGCGCGCTTTCTGCCCCAGGAGGACCGCGACATCTTCTTCGCCACGCTGGTCTACGCGTTCGCCCTGTCGCTGGTGACGACGAGCGTCGTGCAGATGGCGGTGACCCGCTACCTGGCGGACCAGCTCTACCTGGACAACAAGAAGGTGCTGCTGCCGACGCTCGTGGGAGTGATGCTCGCCGTGTATGCGGGGGAGATGGCGCTCCTGTTGCCGTTCTACGCCCTGGCGCCGTTTCCCCTGTTCTTCAAGCTGAGCGCCGGCGCCCTCTACCTGGCCATCAGCGGCATCTGGGTGTCAATGATCTTTCTGAGCGCTGCCCGCGACTACCTGTCGATCGTCGTGGCGTTCGTGGTCGGCTATCTCGTGAGCTTTGGCGCGGCGCTTCCGCTCGGCGTCGAGTACGGGCTGCTCGGCCAGATGGCCGGCTTCACGGCCGGACAGATGTTCACCTTCTGCGTGCTCGTCAGCCGCGTCTTCGCCGAGTTCGACTCCGACGCCCTCACCCCCTCGCCCCGTCGGGGTTGGGGGGTGAGCTTCGCCGGGTTCAGCTATCTCCGTCGGTATCCCTCGCTGGTCGCCATCGCCGTCCTCTTCAACGTCGGCATCTGGGCCGACAAGGCGCTGTTCTGGTTCGCGCCGGATGGGCTGCTCGTCGGCCGGATCTACCGCCTGTTTCCGCCCTACGACTCGGCAATGCTCCTCTCGTACCTGACGGTCGTCCCGGCGATGACCGTTTTCCTGGTGGATCTGGAGACGAGCTTCTATCACCCCTATCGGGCGTTTTACGACGCCATCGCCGAGAAGAAGACGCTGAGTGAGATCCAGGCGGCGAAGGCCCGGATGGTAGATGTGCTGAAGGCGAACCTGGGCCGGCTGGTAAAGGTCCAGGCCTACGTCGCGGCAATGACGCTGCTGTTCTCCCAGCCGCTGTTCGCGCTCTTGACCCTGCCGGAGAGCCAGCTCCACATCTTCCGGCTCGGGGTGCTCGCCAACGGCGTCCAGGCGTTTGCGCTCGTCCTGATGCTGCTCTTGCTCTACCTGGACATGCGGGGGAGCGTCGTCATCGTCGCCGCGGTGTTCCTCGTCGGGAACACGCTCGGCACCCTGGCGACGCTCCAACTGGGGTGGGCGTTCTACGGCGCCGGCTACCTGGCGGGCGCGCTGGTGGCCGCGCTGATCGCCCTGGCCGCGCTCGACAACCGTCTCACTCACCTGGAGCGGCTGACGTTCATGCGCCAGCCGATGGCGGCGACGGAGGAGAGATGACCCCCTCTACCCCCTGCCCGCCGTTCCTGAGCCGGGCCCCACCAGGGGGGAAGGGGGGTAGCTTTCACCCCTTGATCCCTGTCAGGGTGATGCCCTGCACAAAGTACTTCTGGAGGGAGAAGTACAGCGCCATCACCGGGAGGAGCGCGAGAACGCCCCCGGCCATCTGGAGGGTCTCCTCCTTGAACTGCCAGGCATAGGCGCGCAGCCCCACCTGTAAGGTCTGCATCTCGATGCTGTTGATGAAGAGGAACGGCGTGTAGAAGTCGTTCCAGGTCGCCTGGAAGGAGAAGATGGCCAGGGCCGCCAGGGCCGGCTTGGACAGCGGCACCATGATCACCCAGAAGATGCGGAACCAGCCCGCGCCGTCGGTCCGCGCCGCCTCCACCAGCTCACCCGGTATCGTCTTGAAGAACTGGCGCATCAGGAAGGTGCCGAAGCTGGTGGAGAGGACGCCGGGGACGATCAGCGGCCAGTGCGTATCCAGCCAGCCGATCTGCTGATACAGGGTGTACAGCGGGATCATCGTGATGGCCGGCGGCATCAGGAAGGCGATCATCAGGATGCCGAAGGCGATGTCGGCGCCGGGAAAGCGGAGCCGGGCAAAGGCGAACCCGGCTAGCGCCGAGAAGAACGTCCGCCCCACGGTTACCACCAGCGCGATGTAGGTGCTGTGCAAGATGAACCGATGGAACGGGAAGACATCCGCGTACCGGAACAGGCCGGGGTAGTTCTGAAAGGTGATCGGGTTGGGCCAGAACTCCGGAGGATACTTGGTGGCCTCGGTAGGCAGCTTGAAGGATGTGCTCAACATCCAGAGGAATGGGAAGATGGTGATGAACGTCACCACGAGGCAGACCAGATACAGCGTCGAACCACGGAGCACCTCGTTCAGCCTGATGGCTCCGGTCGCTGACTTCCCGCGAAGGCGGCCACCCTCGACGAGCACGGGGGAGGTTTGCGTTGCATCCATCCTGGCACCTCTGTTCTGGTAGCTATCAGGCGCCGTCATCCGCCGTAGAACACCCAGCGCTGATTGAGCTTCCAGTTCAACAGCGTCAGCAAGCCGACGCCGATGAACATCAGCACCGCCACGGCGCTGCCCAACCCGAACCGGAAGTTGCGAAGCGCCTCGAAGTAGAGGTACACCACCAGCGCCTGGGTGCCGTTGTAGCTGCTGGCCGTGGCCCAGCTACTGGCCTCCGTGAGCACCATCACCAGCGTGAAGACGTTAAACGCGGCGATGGTCGCGATGATGAGGATCAAGAAGAATGTGGGCGACAGGAGTGGTAAGGTCACGTGGCGAACTTTCTGCAAGGAGTTGGCGCCATCGATGGTCGCGGCCTCGTAGAGGTGGGCCGGAATGCTCTGCAACCCGGCCAGGAAGAGGACCATGTAGTACCCCATGCTGATCCAGACACTGACGAAGATCAACCAGACCATCGCCCAGGGTCTGGTGTGCAGCCAGTTCGGGCCAGTGATCCCGAAGACGTTGAACAGCGTCTGGTTGATCAGCCCGAACTGCGGTGCGAGCAGGAACTGGAAGACCACGCCCACCGCCACCGTCGAGGAGACGACGGGGAGGTAGTAGATGCCCCGGAACACCGTGACGCCCCGAAGGTTCTGGTTTACGAGCAGGGCCAGCAGGAAGCCCGCGAGGATGCCCACGGGCACGGATCCAAGCACGTAGGTGACGGTGTTTCCAACGCTGTCCCGGAACTTCTGCTCGCCCACCAGGGTCGCGTAGTTTTCCAGGCCGGCCCACCGCATCGGGCTGAGACCGTCCCAGTGGTGAACGCTGAAATAGAACGAGGGGACCATAGGCAGGACGTCGAAGATCAGGGTGGCGATGACGACCGGCACAACCATCAGCCACCCCACGATTGCCTCGTTCCGCCGATCGGTGATGCGAAGCCAGCCCAATGGTCCCCGTCGGCGGGATGCCAGGGTTTCCGCCCTCATAGTTGTCTCCCTGTCCCGCAGCAAGTCTACCCGCAGGGGTCACCGAGACGACCCGGTGCGGCCGTGGTGCCCAAGGGGGGAGGGAGAAGGGAGGAGCCTCCTCCCTCCTCGCCCCACGCTCCTCGCCCTGTCGCCCCGTCGCCCCGCGCTCCTAACGGCCCGCGTTCTCCGGGATGCCTGGCAGTCGCCACCCCGGCCGGTCGTTCTTGATCTTGTTCCAGTTGGAGGCTTTGGAGAACTTGGTGAGGCGATCCTGCTGCTTGTCCAGGTAAGCCTTGACCGGCACCTGTCCGCTGCGCAACTCACCGTCCTCGCGGCACATCGCTTTGGCCATCTCTTCGCCCATCGGGTTGCTGGTGGCGGGCCTGAAGGCGTACATATACGCCTGCATCCAGATCTTTCGAGTCACCCCCTTGTGGCCGTAGGGGTTGCCGTCCTGGTACTCGGCGCTCTCCGTCACCTTCCGCAGGCTCGGCACGTTGATGTCGGTCTTGGCGAGCTCCCACTGCGCCTTTTCCTTCATGGCGTACGCGTTCGCCTGCCAGGCCTCGTCCCGGACCTTGCTTGTCGCGGGGATCGCGTAGGTGTCATCCTCCATGAACGAGACCGCGGGGTCCACCTTGATCTTCATGTAGGGCATCACGCCCCAATCGACCTCCGGGCTCAGCGACTTGGCGTCGTGCATGAAGCCCTGGTAGAGGGGAAGCTTGCCCGCGTTGAAGAGCGCGAGCTGGTTCTCGCCGACCGGCACGGCGATCTTGTCCTTGATGTGCCAGTTGACGAGCCGCTCGAAGAGGGCCACGACCTCCGGGTGGTTGACCTGGGAGACCGTCTCGTCCTCGTTCCACCAGGGGATCCCCGCGTTGGGCATCCAGGTGTAGCCGACGCAGCCGATGAGCCCGGCGCCGTATCGCTCCACCCGGTCGCCGCTCTTCCGGGTCAGCTTGCGCATGTTCTCTTCCCACTGGTCGATGGTCCAGTTGTCCTTGACCCAGTCGGTGGCCGGCTTGATGCCGGCCTCTTCGAGATGCTTCTTGTTGTAGTAGGTGATGCGCACCCTTCCGCCGTGGTGGAGAGCGCCGATCTCGCCCCCCGGCGCGGTGCGGACCTTCCACGCCCGGTCGAAGTAGTCGTCCCGCTTGAGGTCGCGCTTCACGTAGTCGTCCAGGATCGTCATCGCGCCAGCCGCCGACAGGAAGAAGACGTCGTCGTCGTTCATCAGGAGGACGTCCTCGGCGGTCCCCGCGCGGATCTTGTTGTGGACCTTGTACCAGTCCGACGCGGGATCAAACTTCCGGGTCACCTTTATCCGCGGGTTCTCTTTCTCGAACTCGCCCCAGATGCGGTCCCACATCTCGAAGATCCAGGGGGTGCCGCCGGTCCCGAAGGTGATGGTGATGGTCTGCGCCGACCGGGGCTGGACGGTCGGAGTGACGATAACCTGCTTCTCGACGACCTTCTCGACGGGTTTCTCGACGACCTGGGTTACCTGTTTCTCCACGATCTTCTCGACGGGCCGTTCGACAACCTGCGTGACGACCTTTTCCCGCTCGACGATCTGGGGCTGACACGCGGCGCCGAACAGGCTGAAGAGGCCTGTCCCGAGCGCCGCGCCGCCTGCCTTCACCAGGAATCGCCGCCTGCTGAGAGCGTTGACCGATGCTGTGCCACCCATTGAGTCACCCTCCACTCTGCGAATCACCGGACCAGCCAGACCCATTGAAGCCTGACTCATTCGATGTCGCGAATGATACTGCACGAGGAGCGAGGTGTCAAGCCGGGAAGATGACTTCGAGATGATGCCACCAGATACGTAGCGATCAGCCATCGGCAGTCAGCCATCAGCCGGAACGAGGGCGGTGGCCGCGTCGTGCTCCTGACGGCTGAAAGCTGATTGCCGAGGGCTAGTTAGAAGTACTGGTAGGCGACCCATCCACCGTCCACGCGGATCGTCTCCCCAGTGATGTAGCTGGCCGCGTCGCTCGCGAGGAACAGGGCGACACGAGCAATCTCCTCGGGCTTCGCCAGCCGCCCCAGGGGGGTGCGTCGCTCGTATCCCCGCTGGTCGGCCAGGCCCGCCGCCACGATCTTCTGGGTGCTCTCGGTCAACGTCACGCCGGGGGCGATGCTGTTGACCCGGATGTTGTGCTGCGCCCACTCGACCGCCAGCACCTGAGTGAGCGCGACCACGCCCGCCTTCGCCGCGTTGTAGGCCGCCCGCATCGGCCAGCCCCCCATCGCCGCGCACGAGCTGATGTTGATGATGTTGCCGCTCCGTCGGCGAATCATCCCCGGGGCAACGGCCTGGCAGCAGAAAAACGTGCCGGTGAGCAGGCTATCGATCGAGGCACGCCAGGTCTCCTCGGGGAAGTCCACCGACGGCCCCACGGCGACCATTCCCGCGTTGTTGACCAGAACGTCGACGCGGTCGTACCGCGCCTCGAAGTCGCGGACCATCGCCTGAACCGATTCCTTGTCGCGGACGTCCACGTGGCAAAAACAGGCGGCGCAGCGCTGCCGCGCGAGGCGCTCGGCCGCATCCTGGCCGGTTTCGGGGTTGATCTCAGCGATGGCTACCACCCCACCGGCCCTGGCAAACGCCTCGGCGATGGCATACCCGATGCCTTGACCCGCGCCCGTGACGATGACCATCTGTCCATCAAGCCGCATGGTTGTTCACCTTTCAGATCGTGTGTTGACAACTGGCCAGGTGATGCCACTTGCCTCTGGTGGAGCCACCTGGCTGCACCTCGCCCAAAGGGGCGATGGGGGCGCAGGGCGGGCGCGATGCACCCGCCCTGCGCCCCCGGTTCCCCACTCTCCTGGATGGGGGTGAAGGGGGCGCCGCCAGACCCGGACAGCTCAGCGGCGCAGGATCAGGCACCGGACGTCGAATGGATCCACCGCAACAGTAATCACGTTCCCCTGCCGAACGAGCGGCTCGTTCAGTAGATCGACGACCTCCGAGAAGCCGGCGGTGTCGACCTCTGCCTCGGCCCGCTCGGCCTCAGGGTTGGTCAGCAGCCAGACCTCATCCGGACCGTTGACCCGACGTCGCCGCAGAATGGCGCCGGAGCAGTCCGGTCGAACGCCGGCCAGCGCGAAGGCGCGCGCGAGAAACCCCTCGTTGTTCCCGTCCACGTGGGCGGTCGCCGAATGCCCCAAGTAGGTGCCCACCAGGATGGCCTGTCCCGCCCCGTGCGCGTTGATCACGCCCGCAACCTCACCGTGCCGCATGAGGATCGGGCTGGCGGTGGTGGGTGAGAACGTCTGGACGTACAGGTTCGCGGTCACGGTCGTTCCGGCGAAGACGCCAGTGCCAGTGAGCCGCGTGGGAGGAAGGAACTCGCCCCAGCCGCGCTCGGCCGGAGTCCAGCGGGCATCAGTGCCAGGCTCCCGGCAGGTCGCCACGAACCGGTGCTGGGCGCCGAACAGCGGCTCGGCGCCCGCAGCCATCTCCCCTCGCGGGCACATCCCATAGCGATCGTACCGGCCCGGACACGCCTCGCCCAGCAGCACACCACCCTGATCGACGTAGGCAGCCAGTCGCGACACCACCTCATCGCTCAGGGCCAGCGGGAAGGGAAGGATCGCCAGCGCGTAGCCGTCCAGCCCGCCAGTGGCGAGCTGGCTCACCTCGACGAAGTCCACCTGCACTCCGGCCGACCAGCACATCCGGTACAGCCCACGGATATCGTATGCCAGATGGTCGGCCGCCGGTGGCGTCGCCTGAGCAAAGTGCCAGAGGTCGTCACGGACGAGGATGGCGACCTCGGCCCGGGGCAGGCGACTGTTGCGGATCAGCGAGGCGTGACGGTTCAGGGCCCGGGCGAGTCGGCCGGCCTCCTCGGCCCGCGGCGTCGTGTCGCCCCGACTGTCCAGCAGCCCGTACCCGTTGCATTCGGACCAGAAGATCTCGGCCCGGTGGTTCCAGAAGCTGATGCCGCTGGCGCCCACCGAGATCTCGGTCAGCACCCAGCGCCGGATGTCTGCGGGAGAGGGCACCCGTCCCTTGTGCAAGAGCCTTGTGTACGGGCCGCCCTGGAATTCGGCTGCCCACATCTCTTTGTCCCGACCAGTGGCCGAGCGAGTGTAGTCACCCTCCAGCGCGACGCTCGTGCACATCTCGTAGTTCAGCGTCGCCTCCCGTGACGCTGGTGCGCCCGCCCTGGGGACATCGTCGTCCCACGCATTGAACGCACGCCCCGCCGGGTAGACTGAATGGGCGAAGAAGTCGTGCTGGGCGGCGTAGCGCCACTCGGCGCCACCGCCGATGACCGGCTTCGCCACGTGGGCGAACACCGGGCGATGGCCGGGGTCGTTCTCCCGGAGCGCCTGGACCCGGAAGGCCAGGGCCCGCGACAGATAGACGTTGTCCATGAAGTCGCGCCAGTCGATCCAGCTCGGGACCGCCGGCGCCTTGCGCGGCGGCTGGATGTGCTCCCAGTCGCCGTAAGCGGTGCGCCAGGTCGCATTCAGCGCCGCGAGCGACCCATACCGCGATCGCAGCCACTCGCGATAGCGGGCCAGCGTGTGGGCGCAGTAGCAGAGGCCGAGGTGCCCGGCCCGTAGCGGCCAGAAGCCGATCTCCTGCCAGGTGTTCCAGCAGGCGATGTTGTCGTACCGCCCCAACTGGCGGGCCAGTGCCCCGATGAACCGCTGCGCCGCGTCGCGCGCGGCCGGATGGTCCCAGCAGGGTCCGGGCTTGCCGTCGGCCGGCAACAGGTATTGCGTCGGGTCGTGATCGGGCGTGCCGTCCTCGTAGACCATCGAGGCATCGGGGTACTTTCGCCATAGCCAGGCGGGGGCCTGCTCCATCGTCAGCCCGAGGTACACCCCCAGGCCCAGCTCACCGGCTCGCGCGATCAGCCGCTCGATCGTCTCCAGGTGGATCTCCCCCTCGGCCGGCTCGTCGATGGCCCACGACTCCTGGAGCTTGACCATCGTGAATCCCAGCCGGGCCACGGTCTTCAGGTCAGCAAGGGTCTCCTCGATCGGCGCCCGCGGCTCGCGATACACGTGCGTCCCGAAGGGGAAAGTGACTTTCTCGGGCATCGTCCTCTCCTCTGCGCTCATCTCATCTGGTCGCTTTCGGCGAGAGATCCGGGTTCAGGACCTCGCCGACAGCGTCCACCATCGCCCGGAAGTTCTCCGGCTTCATCGGCGGGTTGATCTCGCTGGACGAGCCCACGAACATGCCTCCGGCCCGCAGCGCATCAGTCTCCCGGATGTGCCGGTGGACCTCCCGGCGCACCGCCTCGGGAGTGCCCCGCTCCATCAGATCCACGCCGTCAACCCCGCCCATCCAGACCACGTCTGGCCAGGTGTTCTTGAGCTCCACAATCTCCATGCCGTTCCCGGGCTCCAGGCAGTAGAATCCGTCCACGCCACAGGCGATGAGGTCCGGGATCACCTGCTTCCAGTTGCCGTCGCTGTGGTAGATCACCGTCATTCCGTGGTCGTGCCAGGCCGCCACCAGCCGCTTCAGCCGCGGAAAGTGCTCGCGACTCAGGAAGGTCGGGCTGAAGATCGGTCCCCGCTTGCTCGCGAAGTCGTCGGCGACCAGGATCACCGGCGAGAGCTCCGGGTCGGCGATCGCGTGGACCCGCTGGATCTCGTTGGTCGTGTAGGTCTCGATGTACTCGGCGACCACGTCAGGATGATCCGCGTAGAGGTAGGAGTAGAGCTCGAGCCCGATGTCGTCGTAGGAAGAGCACAGGCCAACCGCGCTGCTGGTGTCGACGATGACAGTTTCTCCGACCAGCCCCTGGAGCCGTGTCATCGCGGCGTGGTAGCCCTGGCGAGCCTGGCCGGCGTCGAACGTCGCCCGTCGCAGCCGCGCTGTTCGGCGAAGCAGGCACTCCCGCGCTCCCGGGACATCGTCGAATGGCCGACTGACGCGCCAGGTCGTCCAGTTGTCGTTCTGGCGGACGAACCCGTCCTCGGTGACCACGCGATCGGTGCCCACCGGCGCCCGCGGCGGGAAGCAGGCATCCAGCGTCTTTCGGATGACCGCGCAGATGTTCTCGATCCCGTAGTCGAACCCGTCGACGCGCCTGCCGGTGTAGGCCGCGATGACGCCCGGGTTGTAGCTGACCTGGTCGTGAAGGGCGACCCGGTCCACCGGCTGGTGATTCAGCGTTCGCTCGACGCGCTCGCGTTTGGACAGCACGTCGCTCTCAAAGATCTTCTCGCGTGCGGTTCGGCCCACAGCCGAGTCCACCTCCTGCGTCAAGTGTGCATCGCGGGCATCCGTGAAAGGCAGCCGGCGATCGTTTTCGCGACGCGGGCCAGGCGGGCTCCCAATCAAAGCAACTCGCCGAAAGCTCGTAGCCCCTCAGGGAAGGCCCGGCGAGGGCCGTGCCCTTCTTGGCAGGGTCAAGGCGTCCCCAATACCATCAACAGCCTGTTACTGTCTACTAGCC
>JACPQP010000041.1 GCA_016190465.1 Chloroflexota bacterium | reverse complement strand
GTTGTAAGCGATTCCGCCGCCAGAACCACCCAGTGTGAAGGACGGTCGGAGGATGACAGGAAAGCCAATACCTTCAATCACCTTTAGTCCGTCTTCAATCGAGGTCACAAACCCACCGCGTGGCGTCTGGAGCCCTGCTTTGTGCATCGTTTTTTGGAAGAGCTCTCGATTCTCGGCCTTCTTGATGGCATCAAGTTTCGCGCCGATCAGCTCAACACCGTACTTCTCCAACACACCGCTTTCTGCAAGAGCGACGGCAACGTTGAGACTGGTTTGTCCGCCCATGGTGGGAAGCAGCGCATCGGGACGCTCGCGCTCGATGATCCGGGCCAGCACCTCGACCACCAGCGGCTCGACGTAGACGACGTCGGCGATCCCCTGGTCGGTCATGATCGTCGCCGGATTGGAGTTGACCAGGATCGACCGGACGCCCTCCTCGCGCAGCGCCTTGCACGCCTGGGTGCCGGCGTAGTCGAACTCGGCCGCCTGACCGATGATGATCGGCCCCGAGCCGATGACGAGGACCGAGCGCGGTTTGCTGCTCATCAATACACCGCCGTCAGCAACTTGCCGCAGGCTGCAACAAGGCTGGACAGCCATCTGCCCCGATCTGGCTCGTCCGGTGGTGCCCAACCCAATCGGCAGTCTGCAATCTCAAGTCTGCAATGCACCGGATTGGCTTGCCGCCCGCAGAAACCTGTCGAACAGGTACGGGTTGTCCTGAGGGCCCGGTGAGCCCTCCGGGTGGTACTGGACCGAGAAGATCGGCTTGCTCGCGTGCGCCAGACCCTCGACCGATCGGTCGTTGATGTTCACCTGGCTGACCGCGAAGCCGCTTGCGGCCGGCACCGCTGGCGCGTCGACCTGGTACTCGTGGTTCTGCGAGGTGATGTGGACCTCGCCGGTCGACAGGTCCTTGACCGGATGGTTTCCTCCGTGGTGGCCGAACTTCAGCCGGCTCGTCGTCGCCCCGATGGCCAGGCCGAGCAACTGGTGGCCGAGACAGATGCCCAGCAGGGGAATCCCGACTTCCACCAACCCACGGACGCTCCGGGCCACATGGGGGACCGCCGCCGGATCGCCCGGCCCGTTGCTGACGACGACTCCGCCCGGTCGCAGCGCCAGGATCTCCCCGGCCGTCGCGCGGGGCGGGACGACCACGACGCCGACGCGACGGCGCTGGAGCGACCGGACGATGTTCTGCTTGATGCCGCAGTCTACCACGACGATCCGGGGCATCCCCGGATCTCCGGCGCTCGCCTCGTAGCTCCGCTCGACCGCCGTCTCGCCCACCACGTCGTGTTCGCCGATCGGCGGTATCGCCCGGGCGCGGACCACCAGACCGTCGAGCGCGGCCTCGTCGACCTCGCCGGCGAGGATGCCCCGCATGGTCCCCTTGCTTCGCAGTCGCCGGGTCAGCGACCGCGTGTCGACCCCAAAGATTCCCGGCACGCCAGCCGACATCAGGAAGGCGTCCAGGTCGCCCTCGGCGCGCCAGTTGCTGTGATCGCGATAGTATTCGCGGACGATCAGCGCCGACACCCAGGGCTGGCGCGACTCGTCGTCGCCGGTCGTGACGCCGTAGTTGCCGATCAACGGGTGGGTCAGGACGACCATCTGCCCCCGGTACGAGGCGTCGGTGCAGATCTCCTGGTAGCCCGTCATACTGGTGTTGAAGACCACCTCGGCCGCGGCGTCGACCGTCGCTCCGAACCGCCAGCCCCAGAACGCGCTGCCGTCTTCGAGCACCAGCACCGCCCGCTCACTCATCGCCCGTTCTCCTCACGCACCCAATCATCGCACGTGCTCCCGTACCGACGGGGTCTGTGCCAGACGTCGGTCGTCGGCCAGGTGGACGATGCGCCCGCCGGCGATCGTCACGAGGACCCGACCGCGCAGGGTCTGGCCGGCCAGCGGCGTGTTCCTCCCGCGCGAGGCGAACTGGCTCGGGTCGACGACCCACTCCGCGCTCGGGTCGAAGATCGCGACGTCGGCTGCCGCGCCCGGACGGAGCGTGCCGTAGGGCAGGCGGTAGGCACGCGCGGGATCGACGGTCAGCCGGGAGACCAGCGTCGGCAGGTCGAGGTCGCCGGCCTGGACCAGGCGCAGGAGGGCGCCGAGCGCCGTTTCGAAGACGCTCAGGCCGAAGGCGGCGAAGTCGTACTCGCACTGCTTGTCGACCAGCGTGTGCGGGGCGTGGTCGGTGGCGATGCAGTCGATGGTGCCGTCCCGCAGCCCGGCGACCAGCGCCCGGCGGTCGGCCTCGGCCCGGAGCGGCGGGTTGACCTTCGTGTTCGTGTCGTAGGGCTCGGCGGATCGACCGTCCCACCGCTTCCCGGCGACCCACTCGTCGGTCAGCGTCAGGTGGTGGGGCATTGCCTCGGCGGTGACCCGGATGCCCTTCTCCTTCGCCCGGCGCACCAGCTCGACGCCGCCGGCCGTCGTCACGTGGCAGAGATGCAGTCGCCCACCGGTGAGCTCCGCCAGGAGGATGTCGCGGGCGATCTCGATCTCCTCGCCGGTCGCCGGCCAGCCCTTCAGCCCGAGGCGAGTCGCCACCGGGCCCTCGTTCATCACGCCGTCGCTCACCAGGTCCCGGTCTTCGCAGTGGGGCGCGATCGGCCGGTCCACCATCTTACTGTACTCGAGCGCGTACCGCATGATCCGGCTGCTGCCCACGGCCCGGCCGTCGTCGGAGAAGGCGACGACGCCGGCCTGGGCCAGCTCGCCCATCTCGACCAGCTCCTGGCCGGCCATGTGCCGCGTGATCGCGGCAACCGGCAGCACCCGGACGACGCCCGTGACGTGGGCCGTCCGCTGGACGTACTCGACGACGGCCCGAGAGTCGATGGGCGGGTTGGTGTTGGCCATACAGCAGACCGTGGTGAACCCGCCGCGCGCCGCGGCCCGCGTCCCGGTCGCGATCGTCTCCTTCTCCTCGAAGCCGGGGTCCCGGAGGTGGCAGTGGAGATCGACGAAGCCGGGGCTGACGATACACCCCGTCGCGTCGACCACGATGGGCTGCGTCGAGTTCTGGTGGCGCGAGACCGCGGGCGGGCCAAGACCCGCGATCTGGTCGTCGGCGATCCAGAGATCGTCCACCTGATCGATGCCCTGCGACGGGTCGAGGATCCGGCCTCCCCGAATGAGCATTTCAGGCAAGGAGCGCCTCCTCAAAGAGCTTGAGTAGATCCACGTACACTCTGCTCCGCAAACTCACGGGTCGGTCGAGTCGGACTGCCGCTGCCGGCAGGTGCTGGTGAATCTCCCAGGTGAGAGAGTGCTGAAAGTCGGCTTCCGAGCGGAAGAGCGGTCTCTTGGCAGCTAGCGCTCCCAACGCGCTTGAGACATCAACCATCAACAGCGTATCTACCGCCTGGCCCCCACCGGCGCCGGGGCCGCAGCTAGCTCGGTCGTCCGCTCGCCGACGAGCAGGTACAGCAGCGCCATGCGGACGGCTACCCCGTTGGCGACCTGGTCCTCGATGACGGACTGCGCGCCGTAGGCGACCTCGGGACTGATCTCGACGCCTTCGTTCATCGGGCCGGGGTGCATCACCAGCGCGCCGGGCCTGGCCCGCCGCAGCCGGGCCGGCGTGAGCTGATACCGCTCGACGTACTCGCGCAGACTGGGCAACATGCCGCCGGTCTGGCGCTCGCGTTGGATCCGCAGCGCCATCACCACGTCGGCCCCTTCGAGCGCCCGGTCCAGGTCGTAGTCGACGGTGACGGGCGGCAACCCGTCTCCCCCCAGCGGCGGCATCAGCGTGGCGGGCCCGCATAGTGTAACCCGCGCGCCTGCCCGCGTCATCCCCCAGACGTTGGAGCGCGCCACGCGGCTGTGCAGGATGTCGCCGACGATCACCACCGACTTCCCGGCGACCGGGCCGAGCCGCTCGCGGATCGTGTACAGGTCGAGCAGGGACTGGGTCGGGTGCGCGTGCCAGCCGTCGCCGGCGTTGATGACCGAGCCCCGCAGGTGCTGGGCGACCACGTACGGCGCGCCGGCCTGCGAGTGGCGGATCACGATCACGTCGGCGCCCAGCGCCTGGATCGTGCGGATCGTGTCGACCAGCGATTCGCCCTTCGTCACCGAGCTGGCCGAGGCCGTGATGTTCACGACGTCGGCCGAGAGGTTCTTCGCCGCCAGCTCGAACGAGACGCGCGTCCGGGTGCTGTTCTCGTAGAAGAGGGTGACGATCGTCTTCCCGCGCAGCGGCGGCACCCGCCGGATCGGGCGGGCCAGCACCTCTTTCATCGCGTCGGTCGTCTGCATCACCAGCTCGATCTCGTCCGCGGTGAAGTCGTCAAGGTCGAGGACGTGTCTCCGGTTCATCGTCGGGCATCCTCCTTCACTCCAGCCACTCCTTCCACAGGCCAGCGTCAGCGTCAGCGCTCAGCGCACGATGACGACCTCGTCCCGGCCGTCGGTCTCGGTCAGGCGCACCTGCACCTCCTCGTCGCGCGCCGTCGGCACGTTCTTGCCCACGTAGTCGGCCCGGATCGGCAGTTCCCGATGGCCGCGGTCGACCAGGATCGCCAGTTGGATCGCCCGGGGTCGCCCGAAGTCCATCAGGGCGTCCATCGCCGCCCGGATCGACCGGCCGGTGAAGAGCACGTCGTCGACCAGCACAATCCGCCGGTCGTTGACGTCGACCGGCACCTCCGACCGGTGGACGACCGGATGGAGCGCGCGGCGGCCCAGGTCGTCGCGGTAGAAGGTGATGTCGAGCTCGCCGAGCGGCGGGTGGACGTTCTCGAGCTCCTCGAGCTTCTCGGCCAGCCGGCGGGCGAGCGGCACCCCACGCGTGCGGATGCCGACGAGGATCAGGTCGCCCACGCCCGCGTTGCGCTCGACGATCTCGTGGGCGATGCGGGCCAGCGCGCGGCGGATCTCCGGCTCGGTCATCAGGACACGTTCAGCCAACGCTCACCTCCTGGAAAGAAAAAGCTTCTTGCCCCTCACCTGTTGGCCTGGGCGAGAAGCGTTCCCGCGAGGGCGGGGGTGTGGGGGTGTCCCCCTGGAAACAAAAAAACTTCTTGCCCCTCACCATCTGGCGGCGGGCAAGAAGCGATCTGATCGCCCTATTCAGCAGCAACCGACACACTCCCTTTCCAGCCTCACAGGACTGGACTTAAAGGTCAGTGGCCCAGCAAGACTCTCCGCCTCGCTTCGGAAGGGATTATAGCAGTGCTCGGAGCGTTGCGCAAGAGGTCGCCCGCTAAAAACGGATGAAGGCCGGCAGGAATGAGATCAGTATCCAGGCGACGAGGAGGGCGTGGAACGGGAGGACGGCAAGCACCGGATGCGGTGGACGAGCATTCTCCCACTTCTCCCGCAGAAGCCCCACGGCCTGGCATACGAGCAGCCCCACGAGCGAGCTCTGCATCACCACCGTGAGTCGTTCCCACGGATAGAGCGTGTTGAGCAGGCCGATGACCGGGGGAACGGACAGCGCGCCGGGGAACACCGGGAGAAAGAGCCCGCTGCTCGCCCGGGTGCCCCAGCCCCAGGTCCAGAAGAGGAACAGCGCGGCGTAACCAAGGGCGTTGCCATAGGTCAGCGGAGATGTGGCGACCGACCAGACGACGAAGGGCGTGAGCCAGACCATCCAGTAGAAGGGCCAGTTGCTTGCGCCGAGCATCAGCCCCACGACGAGGAACGCAATGACGGGCAAAGGGATCGGCGCAGGCCGCGTAGCGCTTCGCCGGTAGGCGAGGACAGTGAGGAGGGCGACGTAGCCGGCGATGAAAGGGCTGATGCCAGCGGGACCTACCCCTGGGATTCCCGCGAAGATGCGCTGCGCCTCGGGATTCAGGAGCACACCCAGCCGAAATGCCGCGCTCGGGAGGAACGGTACGATAGCGACGACGAAGGGAGCGGCGCCGAGGGCTACAAACCGAGCCAGGTCGCGTTTCCGGGGGCAGAGCAGAAAGCCGAACGGCAGGACGAGAAAAAGCGGGTACGACTTGAACGCCGCACCGAGTCCCAGCAGGACAGCGGCCAGATCGCTCCAGGGATGGGTTTTCGTCGTGTCTCCCCGGTTCGCCAACATCGCCTGGGTTCCGGCGAGCGTTGCCAGCACGACGAAGCTGGTCGCCATCAGGTCGTTCTGCCCCATCATGTACGCGGAGACGAGCGTCACCGGTGACAGCCCCCATAGCGCCCAGACCAGCGAGCGACGGTCGGCGGGAACCAGTCGCCCGAGTGCCCAACCGATGGCCAGGTCAAACGGGAGGTAAAGCGCCTTCACCAGGAAGATGCTGCGGTGAAATCCGGGGATCTCCCACTGCGGCTGAAAGGTCCACTGGCCGACGTCGACGATCCCCAACACCCTGAGGAAGCCAGTCCAGGCGGCCGTGACGAGGTAGTACAACGGCATGTAGGGTGCCCAGACCACGGGACGGAGAACGCGGTCACCATAGGTGTCGAGCAGGTGCTGGTAGACGTTCCAGTGCCCCTCGACGATCTTGTGGGCCATCCAGGGCATCCAGACCGTGTCGTTGTGCATCGTCGTGGGCATAAGAAGGAGACGGATGAGTGCTCCGGCTGCCAACCACGGTAGCCACGCCGTGGTGGCCGGCGTTGGCAGAGCCAGCCGCTTGGGGATTGCGACGATACGGGGCGCGGCCGTCGGCATGTGTCCATCGCCTTTCGACGGGATCCAAGGCGGACGCATCGTGTGTCAATTATGGGCTGAAGGCGCGGGCCGGTCAACTGTGTCGGCTGAGATCCGTACGTGACATCGACCGACCGGTCGAGCTGCTGCGGGATCGCGTTGGCGGGTGCCTATCCGTCGCCAATTGCGGCGGCCCGCTTCGTAGCCATCGGGTGTTGTCAGCGCGTGACCTCACCATTCACACTCGGGTCCCAATGGTGGGCCTTTCCCCAGGCGCACGATTGACACCGAGTCGCGCCGCACCGTAGGATGAGTCACCCCGCCAACGCTCCCGCGGCACGGAGTGGCTTCTCAGGGGATCGCGACTGATGCCAATTGCGTCTGGCGACGCGACTTGACCGCGGCCTCCCCTGCCTTGGGAAGGTGGGGCAGTCGGGGGAGCGCGGCGAGCGCCAGGCGGCGGCCGCACCTCCTCAAACGCCATCCAGGTGGGGGCCGGTGGCCCCACGAGAGGTGATCGGTGACGCCACGAGAGGGGCCAGAGAACCCCACCACCGCTGCGGCCCACGAGCGTGAGATCGTGGGATGCAATCTTTGCTCCGCCGACGATCCCGATCACGTTCTCTCGGTCGCGGACGACTGGCTTGGCCACTTCGGTGGAACTTTTCCCCTTGTTCGTTGCCGCGCCTGCGGCCTGTGCTATCTCCGCGAACGCCCGACCAGCCAAGCGCTCGTGAACGCCTACGCATCCGAACAGATGCAACGCTCGATCGACCATCGTGCCGACCCGCTGAGCGAGCGTCTGTTCTGGGTGCGGGCATGGCTAAGGCGGCGCGAACTCGAGCGATGGGTTCGGCCTGGCTACGTGCTCGACGTCGGGTGTGGGGGCGGTGAGTTCCTGGCAGTGCTTGCCGCGGGCGGGTGGGAGGTCGCCGGGACGGAGGTGGACGGACGCCGGGTCGTGGATGCGGAGCGACGCCTCGGGCCAGTCGTCCGTCGCACGCCCCTCGAGCGGGCCGGTTTTTCGGAGGGCTCATTCGACGCGGTGACTCTGTGGCACGTCCTGGAGCACGTTCCCGACCCTCTGGCGACGCTGAAGCTGGCAATCCGCCTGGTGCGTCCGGGCGGCGTGCTTGCCGTGGCAACGCCCAACGTCGAGTCGCTGGAGGCTCGTGCCTTTGGGATCAACTGGTCCGGGCTTGTCGCCCCCTGGCACCTCTACTACTTCTCACCCGACACGCTCGGGCGAATGGTCCACCTCGCCGGTGGCGAAGTGCTAGCCCTCTCGGAGCCAATCGCCTACTACTCGCTCCTGCAAAGCTTCGCTCACGCTCGACGGCGTCGGCAAGCTCGTGGAGTCGCGGCGGTGCGCCTGGCGGTGCCCTTCGTTGGACGGATCCTCGGCCTGCTCGCCCTGGACCGACGCTGGCGGGGTCCGTCGGTCACCCTGTACGCGCGACAACCGGCCACGAAAAAAGGCCTGCCGCACGGAGCAGCAGGCCTTCTGGAACGACGCTGAACGAGCCCTACTGGCCGAACGCCTCGTACGCCAGAATGTTCTCCTTGCCGGGCTGGAATCGCTGCCGGTTCACGATGGCGACGATCGATCCGGGCGTGCTATCGTCATTGGTCGCGAGGATCCAGGCGCTCGCGATGTATCGGCCACTGCCGTCGAGGTTGTTACTCACACAGAGGTGCGCCTCGGTGAACCAGACCGTACCGGCGAGGCTGTCGACACCCCTGGGCGTCCCGCAGATGGCGCCGTTCACATACAACTGAAGGTTGGCCCGCTGGCCGCCGATATTCATCGCCTGGATGCCGGTCCACCAGCGCTGGCTGAGCGGCACCGAGAGACTGTCGTTGCGGTAGTCGACGTTTGGAGCGAAGACGGTGCTTCGGCCTGCCGTGGAAGGGAACAAGCGGTAGGCCGAGGCCGAGTACGGAGTGCCGCTGACCGAATCGTAGCGGCGGAACTGCTGGACCAGGCCGACCAGCAGGGCACCGCTGGCGGTGGTCTCGGTGCCGGGCGTAACGGCTCGGAACCGGACACTCGGGGTCTTGCCGACGTCTGATACCGGAACCCCAGCCGAGACGACAAATCCATCACTCGGGAGAGGTGTGAGCCACGTGCCCGCGCCGTACTGCGGGATACCCGATTTTCGACTGATGATCCGACCAGCGACTTCGGCCACGATGTCGACCGTCGACGAACCGGCATTCATCACCTTGATGCCGGACCACCAGGTGCCCCGATCGTTCTCGTTCTGGACCAGCGGCGCGTACAGCACGTTGCCGGCGTTGCTGGCCGTCGAACCGGTGTAGCTGCCCAGGAACTGCGTCCCCTGGCTGAAGTCGGTGCCCGCGTTCTGGACGATCGCGGCCACGTTGCCACTCGGCGAGTTCACAACCGCCGACCCAAACCAGGTGGACGGGAAGGAACCCGTGACTGTGGCTCCCGTCGGGTACGTCACGGACTCAGTCGACTGGTCGATCGCCACCGAGCTGAGGCCCGGAATCGCGGGCAGAGTGACCTGAACCGTCTGCGCCTGCGTGCGGCCGTCGTAGAAGGTCACGGTCACGGGCGGGTCACCGGTGGCCGGTAACGACGTCGACAGCGTGTTCTGGATGTAGATCTTGGTGGACTCGCGGGGCGGACCGTTGAAGTGCTGAACGAGCGGGAGGTACAGCAAGGTCGCTGGCTCGCTGACCCCCGAGTACATGTCGGCGACACTGTAATCCGACGTGTTGATGTTCGCCGTCACCACGACTGGCTGATCGGACTCGATCACCACCGAGCCGCGGAACCCATCAGTGACGACCATGTTCACCACCGACGCGTCGGGGATGCCAGCCGACGGCCATCCCGGCAGGAATGTCTTTGCCTTGTTCGCGCGAACAATCTCATCCTGTGGACTCAACTCATTGCCGTTCTCCTGGATAAAGCGAACGCGCACGTTGGCATCGGTTGACGCGCGGTTCTGCACGGCAAAGGAAGAAGAAAACGTACCAGAGACAGCCAACGTCTGCGCGTAGACCGCCCCGGACAGGGATGGTCGGCCCAGGAGGCCGTAGACCCCGAGCACGTTCGCGGTCGCGGCTACGACAACGATCAGTAGAGACGCCCCGATAAGTGATACAGCTCGACGCAGCATCGGCATCCTCCCCCGCTAAGCTCGGCCCGAATGGAAAACAGGATCTGGGAACACCGAGGGACACTGGCGCAAGAAAACAGTCACCAGCCGACTGTGTTGTGACGCATTATAGTGGGGAGCGTGGGAACTGTCAATAGCACGATTCACTGAGATTGGTCCCTCTGGCGAAACTGGTGGACGTCTACTCCATTGGGGCGCCGCCGCCGTAACTCGCCCAGGCCATCCCGCAGCCCTTCCGCGAGCGCGGCCACGCTGGACCACTCGCCTCGACGCAGGGCGACCAGCGTCGAGCGAACGACCTGCCAGACCAGCCACACGGCCACGAGGGCGCGCTGCCACCCGTGGACGTGCTCGCCATAGTAGCGGATGCGGCCAACAGTTTGCAGGTAGCGCAACCGGGCCGGCTTCCTGCGGAGCGTCAGTCCGACCTTGTGCAAGAGGCGTGCCCGAGTCGCGCAGGCGATCCCTATGCCAGCCGCCCGCACCCGCTGGCACAGGTCGTTGTCCTCATAGTACTGTCGATACCGCTCGTCAAACAATCCCACGCGCTCGACCAGTTGAGGGCGCAGCAGCACTGCACATCCCGTCACGAAGTCGACCAGCTCGACGTCGCCGCGCAAGTCTTTGGCTCGAAGGTCGCGCGGAAATGGAACAACCTGTCGGGACCGAGCGCCGGCTGACCAGAGTCGGTGCGGAGCATCGTGGTAGTAGATCGCCGGCGCGACAAGCCCCACCTCTGGGTATCTTTCGCCGGCGGAGACGAGTTCGGCAACCATTTCCTCGTCCGCGACCGTATCGTTGCTGACCAGCAACACGTAGTCGGGGCGGTCCTGTAGCGAAGCCTGGATCCCGGCGTTGGCACCTCCGGCGAAACCACGGTTGGGGCTAACCGACCGGATCGTGAGGCCTGGAAACTGAGCGCGAAGCTCGGCGACCGATCCATCCGTCGATCCGTTATCCAGGAGCATTACCGACTGGTGCGAGTATCGCTGCGAGAGAAGAGACCGCAGGCTCGCAGCCGTGTCGGCCGAGTTGTTGTAGCTCAGCACGACCACGGCTACTCGTGGCGCACGAGGCCGCAAGCACGGTTGTTCCCCTTCCGTCGCGATTGACGGACCACCCATCTCTCGATACACTCCTGCCCAATGGTTGGGGCTGCAAGGGCCTTCCCACAGCTAACGTGAACGAACAGAACAGCGTGCAGAGCACCTCGCCGACCGTCCTCTTTGTGAGTGGCCGTGAGCCAGATTACGTCCGCAACAGCATCGCCTTGCGGTCACTCAGCGCACGCTACGGGATCGTCGATCTGACGAGCAGCCAGGCGCACTATCCCTCGCGTCTCGCCTCGGTCAGCCTGAAGACGCTTCAGGCGTTGCTCTGGCGGCGACCTCGCTACGACGTGGCTTTCGCCGGCTTCCTGGGCCAGCCACTGGCGCCGTTACTTCGGTCGCTCCAGCGGCGTCCGGTCGTTCTCGACGCCTTCCTCTCCGTTTACGACACGCTCGCGTTCGATCGACAGGTCGTGTCGCCCGTGTCTCCGGGCGGCCGGGCCGCCTTTCTTCTCGACTGGCTGGCCTGTCGCTTCTCCACCATCATCACGGTGGACACTGCGGCGCAAGCTCGCTACTTCAGCGTCATGTTCGGCGTCCCCCTGGCAAAGACCCGCGTCGTCTATCTGGGCGCGGATCTCGACGTGTTCCGACCGGTGTCTCTGGCGGGGTCACCCGACTCGCCGTTTGTCGTATTCTACCACGGCTCCTATCTGCCACTCCACGGGGTTCACGTCATCCTCGGCGCGGCAAAGCAACTCGAAGCCCAGCCTGGCCTTCGCTTTGTCCTGGTGGGGCGTGGCCAAACCTACGCACGGGTTCGCCAGCTTGCCGCTGAACTGCGACTGAGCAACGTCCAGTTCGTCGACTGGATCCCTTACGGGGAACTTCCAGCCGCCATCGCCCGGGCGTCCGTGTGCCTCGGGGGCCACTTCGGCGTCACCGGCAAGGCTCGCCGGACCATCGCTGGCAAGACGTTTCAGTACCTCGCGATGGGTCGTCCGACCATCGTCGCCGATGCGGTCGCCAATCGGGAGCTGTTCACACCGGACGAGCACGTCGTAGTCTGTCCGCCCGGCGACCCGTCCGCACTCGCGGCGGCAATCCTTCGTTTGCGCGACGATCCTGACCTGCGAGCATCCGTAGCGGCCCAGGGACGGTCATTGATCGCGGAGCGGTTCTCCGCGGATCGACTGGCCGACGATTGGTCGGTGCCGGTTGCCGCCGCACTCTCGACCGACAGGCGTTGATCACGGGCAGCGCCCGGTCTAAAGTAGGTATCAGAAAGTTTTTGATGGTTTTGGGGACACCCCAAACCCCGCCAGGAAGGGCGGAGCCCGTCCTGGACCTTCCTGGGACGCAGGTGAACTTTCCGAGACCTACTTGGGCGTAGCGCACGCTCGTGGTGCCGGGCTGGGAGCGCAGGCTTCTCGCCGGCCTCTGGTGGCCGGGACGGCTGCGCTGCCAGGTTCCGGTGTACCTGCTTGTGCAAATCCGTGGCGCACCCGGGCTCAACCGCGGATTCGCGCCGAGCCGGTCCCGACCCGCGGCGGCGACAACTGGCGCAACGCCGCCTCAAATCGTTCTACGGCTGGCTCCCACCTGAAGCGCGATGCCGTCGCCCACCCGGCGCGCCCAAGCCGTTCGGCCAGGGCCCGATCGCCGAGCAAGCGGACGATCGCATCCGCCAGGCGAGCGGGATCGTGGGGTGGGACGAGCAGGCAGTTTTCCCCGTCGATGGTGTATTCGCGCACGCCTCCCGAATCCGTTACGGCCACTGGTGCGCCACTCGCCATCGCCTCGAGGGGGGGAAGGCAGAACCCTTCGGCCCACGACGCCGAGACGAAAACCGCGCAGGTGGCGTACAGCCGAGCCAGCTCACCACGATCCGGAAGACAGATTACGTGAGCCCCGGGCAGACCGACCTCAAGGCCCAACTGCTTCGTCGCGACCACCAGGGTGGCCGCCGGAACAACGCTCCGCACAGGCGTCATCGCCTGGAGCAGGTCGGCGAGACCTTTACGCGGGCGGTCGTCACCCACGTACAGGACCGTCGTCGTATCTCGTTGGCCAGCACGAGTGTCGAGCAGTTCGTCGAGGCCAGAAACTCCTTCCCCGACGACAAGAATGCGCCGTTGTGCCCCTCGCCAGCTCGTCAGGGCCGTCGCCAGAGAGATGCAGAATGCCGCATCGAACGCCACAGGCGCCAGACGAAATATCAACCGCTCTACCGGTCGATCGGCAAACATCTCACGATAGTCCTGGCAGAGCCAGACCGGACGACCGCGGCGAAGCAGCCGCGAGGCCACCAGCACGCTCGGCACCGTCGGCGTGTGGGTGGCGAACACGAAATCGGCGGGCGGCACGTGACGGGCGAGCGCGACGGCCAGACCCAGGTTCGCGCGGAGGCTCCGACGCCGGAGTCGCTGGGGGACCGCGATGAGGTGCACGCCCGCTGGTGGCGTCAGCGTCGCGGGATCGTCTGGATCGACGGACGAGACGATCGATACGCGATGGCCGCGAGCGGCGAGTCGCCCGGCGTACTCGAGGACAACCTGGACCCCACCGGACAGCCGCAGCTCGGAGAGAACGAAGCAGAGCCGAAGGCCGGGAGTCATCGCCAGTCCGTCACCGCGCCGCGAATACCCAGGCCCGGCCGTCGGAGAACAGCACGGGATACCCGTTCTCCAGGAAGAAGCTCGGGCGCAGCGAGCCGTGCCGGGCGCCAACGTAGATGTGCGTGATGCGCTGCTCGCGGATGAGCCGATCCAGGCTCGCCCGATCGCCCGACCAGGCAGAGACGGCGGCCGATACGTCCCGGACCGCCGCGACCGCCGTCGGCTGCGCCCCATGATACACGAGCGGCGGCGTCGTCACCTCCCGTCGCGCGATCACCGGTATCCAGAAACCGCCATCGGCCCCGGCGTAGAGATCGCCCTGCCAGCTCAGGGCGTTGACGAGGAAGCGGCTGTCGCCGGGGACGTGGTCGCGGATCCACTCGAGCGCGGCGACGTCCGATCGCGTGTGCAGGATGGTGGCAGGGTTGACGACGTCGAGGAGGCCCCCGCTGGCGAGGAACACGCCCCCCAGGATGGCCACGGCGACCAGCCGTGGCAGGCAGGCGACAAGCCTCGCGCGGAGACCGCTGGAGCAGTTCGCAGCCTCATCGGGTGGGGTCCGGACCTCTCCCTCCTTCCCGCCGTTCCTGAGCCGGGCCCGACACGGGGAGGGGGGTGGCGGCTCCCCCTCTCCGCGCCCGCCCCCATCAGGAACGAGAGGGGGTAGGGGGTGAGGTC
>JACPQP010000347.1 GCA_016190465.1 Chloroflexota bacterium | reverse complement strand
GTTCAGGATACCATTGGCGTCGATGTCGAACGTCACATCGATCTGCGGGACGCCGCGCGGCGCCGGCGGGATGCCGTCGAGCTGGAACCGACCCAGGCTCTTGTTCTCGCCCGCGCTCGCTCGCTCTCCCTGAAGCACGTGGATCTCGACGGCCGGCTGGTTATCGGCCGCGGTGGTGAAGATCTGGCTCTTCGCCGTCGGGATCGTCGTGTTGCGCGGGATGAGCGCGGTCATCACCGCACCCAGCGTCTCGAGGCCGAGGGTGAGCGGGGTGACGTCGAGCAGCAAGACGTCCCGGACCTCCCCGCGCAGCACGCCGGCCTGGATGGCCGCGCCGACCGCGACGACCTCGTCCGGGTTGACGCCACGATGCGGCGCCTTGCCAAACAGTTGCATCACCCGCTCGACCACCGCCGGCATGCGCGTCTGCCCGCCGACCAGCACGACCTCGTCGAGCTGGGCGGTGGTCAGCCCGGCATCGGAGAGCGCGCGGCGAGCCGGGCCCTCGGTCCGGTCGATCAGGTTCGACACCAGCGCCTCGAGCTTTGCCCGAGTCAAGGTGAGCGCGAGATGCTTCGGCCCGGTGGCGTCGGCGGTGATGAACGGTAGGTTGATCTCGGTCTGGAGGAGGTTGGAGAGCTCGACCTTCGCCTTCTCGGCGGCCTCTTTGAGTCGCTGCATCGCCATGCGGTCGTTGCGAAGGTCGATGCCCTGCGCTTTGCGGAACCCGTCGGCGATCCAGTCGATGATCCGCAGGTCGAAATCGTCACCGCCCAGGTGCGTGTCGCCAGCCGTGGCGAGTACCTCGAAGACGCCCTCGCCCATGCGCAGGACCGAGACGTCGAATGTCCCGCCCCCCAGGTCGTAGACGGCGATGATCTCGTCTTTCTCCCGGCCGAGACCGTAGGCGAGCGAGGCTGCTGTCGGCTCGTTGATGATCCGCAGCACCTCCAGGCCGGCGATGGTGCCCGCGTCCTTCGTCGCCGAGCGCTGGGCATCGTTGAAGTAGGCCGGAACGGTGATGACCGCCTGGGTGACCGGCTCACCGAGCCGGGCCTCGGCATCCTCCTTCAGCTTGCGCAGGATCATCGCCGAGATCTCGGGCGGCGAGTAGGCTTTGCTGCCCAGCACGATCTGCACGTCGCCGTTGGGCGCCGCCTGGAGCTTGTATGGCACGAGCGTGCGGTCGACCTGCACATCCGGGTCAGTAAACTTCCGTCCCATGAAGCGCTTGATCGAGAAGATCGTGTTCTCGGGGTTGGTGATTGCCTGTCGCTTGGCGGCCTGCCCGACAAACCGCTCGCCCGTCTTCGGCTGGAAGCCGACGACCGAGGGCGTGACTCGTCCCCCCTCGCTGTTTTCCAACACGGTCGGCTCGCCGGCCTCTATGATCGCCATCACCGAGTTCGTCGTGCCCAGGTCGATACCCAGTACCCGTGCCATACGACCTCCCGAGTGCTGTTTACTCAGTACTCAGCACCCAATACGCAGCACTCGCTCCTCGTCGCTCGCTCAGGCCGCCCGTCGCGCCTTGACCCGGCCCCGGGTGCCGAATACCGCGAGATAGTTGCCGGCCGGCACGCCGACGACCTGGCCGAGCTGGGCGCGCGTCGCCGCGAACCGGATGCGGTGCGGATCCACGTAGCCGACCCACTCCAGTGGGACCGCGACGTCACGGCCAAAGAGCCGGCCAGCGCGGACCACGAAGGAGCTGACCCGGTTGGTGTACGGGTCCAACAGCAGCCGGTCCACCAGGCCGATCTCGCCGTCGACGGCCTCGGCGACCGCGCCGCCGCGGATCTCGATCGGGCCGGAGTGGATCTCGGCCGGGTGGAACACGGGGCGATCGACCACGTGGCTGGGATGCGGGATGAGGCCCGGCCCGTAGGGGAAGCCGGGCTCGGTGAAGAGGAGCGTGGCCGGCAGGTTCGTCCGGGTTGGCGGCGCGGCGCTGGCGAGCACACCGCGCGGGACGACGTAGTCGCGCTCGATGTAGTCGGGCAGCGCGCGCAACTCTTCCGATGTGACTCGCAGGATCGCCCCCTTCTCCTCCCATCGCTCGACCAGGCTCATTGGGACCAGTTTGTACCGGGGCCGGAGCCCGCCGGTTCGTACCACGATGTGGGTGACCTCCCACGTCGCCGGATCGATCAGCACCCGATCGACGGCGCTCCCGACCGAGGCATCGCTACCGTAGATCGTCGCGCCAATGCACACATCCATCGTTAGCCCGCACCTTTGTTGTCCATAGGGGCCCGCGCCCGTAGGCCCTTCCAAGTGTCAGGCGCTTCGCAGACGGCCTGCCCACACTGCTTCTGCGGTAGGGCGCCTGACCGCCGTTCAGCAGTGGCGGTCGATCATCTCCAAGCGTACGTGTCGTGGGGGTGCCGCAAGATGCATACCGGAGACCGGGCCCACACACTGCGTGATCGGTACCCGTTCAGCGACCTGAGCACGTGGCACGGGATGTGCGCGCCGCATAGAAGGGGGCAGGAGATGAAGGAAGCGCTCCCCCCTCTCCCCTTGTGGGACCCGGCTCAGGAACGGC
>JACPQP010000340.1 GCA_016190465.1 Chloroflexota bacterium | reverse complement strand
CCCCCCCGAGTGGGGGAAGGGGGCAGGGGGTAGAGGGGACCTCCCCCGGATAGCGGAAGCGGACCCCCCGGATCTCGATGCCCTCGCGGAGGGCGGCGGGCGCCGGCCGGCCCCGCCCCATCGGGGCGAGCGCGATGGCCGGCGCGGCCCGGTCCAGGAAGTGGAACAGCCCGCGCAGGTGGATGACGGTCTCGTGCATCATCCCGAAGAAGAACGAGAGAAGCATCACGCGGTTCTCCACCTGTACCACCGCGTTGAGGTAGAGCGCCACGTCGCCCAGAGTCAGCCGCCCGGTCCCCGACTGCGCGGCCACGTACCAGAAGCCGACCGCGAGGGCCAGCGCGTGCAGCCCGCCGAACAGCGTGGATGTGCGCAGCGCCCGCAGCCGCAACTGGCTCACCTCTGCCAGCGCCGCGACGCAGCGCTCCTGAAAGCGGCGCCAGAAGAAGTCGCCCAGGCCGAAGATGCGCACTTCCTTGGCCGCGGCCGGGTCGGCGGTCAACCGGGCGCAGTAGTCCATCTCGCGGGCAGCGCGCGAGCGCCGGGCCATCGCCTGATAGCGAAGCCAGCTCAGGCGCCGCTCGGCCAGGAGGTGGGGGATGGTGCCGAGGATAAGCACGAGCGGGATCAGCGGGTGCAGTTGGGTGAGCAGCAGCAGCAGCCCCACCAGGGGGAGCAGCGAGCCGAGCACGTACTGGAGGATCCAGAAGAGCTGGGGCGGGCGATAGGCGGCCTCCTGGAGCAGCCGCAGCTCGTCCTGGAACACCGGTCGTTCGAGGTGCACCAGATCCACCAGCCGCGCGCCGACGCGCATCAGCCGGCGATCAACCTCGGCCACGCTCCGGTCCATCAGCCGGGACGCCAGCACTTCGTGGACCGGCTGGAGACCGGCCGGCACCACCAGCGTCAGCACGTACAGGGCGCCGAGAGTCGCGATGGTGGCGGCGTCGGGGGCGCGGGCGAGGCCCGCGGCCAGTTGGTCCACCAGCAGCTTCATCAGCCACACCTGGAGCACGGGCAGGACGTTGACAACCACGACGATGGCCAGGTAGGCCGCGCCCGCCAGCGGGTCGACGGACATCACCAGCGCGAAGCCGCGCCCGAGCACACCCGCGGTTGATTGCAGCTTCACGATCCCTCCTCACGATACTGGGCGGCCTGGAGCTGATAGAGCCGGGCGTAGTCGCCGTCGCGGGCCAGCAGCTCGGCGTGAGCGCCCTCCTCCTGGATGCGCCCGTTGGCCAGGTAGAGGATGCGGTCGGCCATGCGGACCGTGGAGAAACGGTGGCTGATCAGGACGGTAGAGCGGCCTCGGGTCAACTCGCGGAAGCGGAGATAGACCTGATACTCGGTCGTTATGTCGAGCGCCGCCGTGGGTTCGTCCAGCACCAGCAGTTGACAGTCGCGGACGAACGCCCGGGCCAGGGCGAGCTTCTGCCACTCGCCGCCCGAGAGTTCGCGCCCGCCGAACTCGCGTCCCAGCGGGGTGTCCAGCCCGTTCGGGAGGTGCCGGATCACCTCGTCGGCGCCAGAGCGGCGCGCGGCGTCGAGGAGGCGCGCCCGGTCTCGCATCGCCGCGGGTTGTCCCAGGCCGATGTTCTCTCCGGCCGTCAACTCGTAGCGGACGAAGTCCTGGAAGATGACCCCCATCTCCCGGCGCAGGTCGTCCAGGTCGTACTCGCGCAGGTCGACGCCGTCGAGCAGGATGCGGCCGGCCGACGGGTCGTACAGGCGGAGCAGCAGCTTGACGAGGGTCGTCTTGCCGGCCCCGTTCTGGCCCACCAGCGCGATGCACTCGCCCGGGCGGATGTGGAGCGAGACGTCGCGGAGCGCGGGTTCCCGACTGCCTGGATAGACGAACGCCACGCGCTCGCAGACGATGCCGGCGCGGATCGGTCGGGGTGCCGGTCGGGGATTCGCCGCCGCCGGCAGGTCGGGCGGCGCCTCCAGGACGCGAAAGAGGCTGGGCAGGAAATCGAACACGAGCGGCAGGAAGCCGACGTGGGAGCCCAGGTTCAGCAGATGGCCCTGGAGCATGGTCGTCGCCCCGCCATAGAGCACCAGGTCGCCGAGGGTGCGCTGGCCCATGGCGATCTGCCAGACCACGTACAGGTACACCGCCCCCGCCACGGTGGCGGCCAGGGCGTTGGCGAGCGCCACCGGCACCATCAACTGGAGTCTCAGGCGATTGAGCGCGCCGGCCGTCTGGTCGAAGAGCGTGTCGTAGCGCCCGCGGAAGAATGGGCCCAACTCGTAGAGGCGCACGTCCTTGGCAGGCTCGGGGGTGAGCATCGCGTCGCGGCTGTACTCCAGGCGACGGGTCTCCGCGGTCTGGGTGTACAGGTGAGAGCCCGTGCGACGCTGGTACTCCCATTGGGAGAACGCCTGGGGCAGCGTGGCCAGGAGGAGCAGCGGCGGGACGAGCGGGTGCAGACCGAAGAGGAGCACCGTGAGAGTGAACGCGGCGAGGAGCGCCCCGGCGACCTGTGCGCCGAGCACTACCAGCTCCAGACCGCCGTTGGCCGCGCGCCCCCGGGCCCGCTGGAGGTCGTCGGCGAAACGCGGGTCCTCGAAGCGCGAGAGGCCCCGCCAGCAGTTGGTGGCGACCATGAGCTGCTCGCCGACATAGGCGGTCAGCCGGTCGCCCACCAGGCTCTGGAAGGTTGCCACGAACGGCTGGACGAGCTGGCCCACCGCCACGCCGATGGCGGCGAGGGCGATCCAGGCGATGAGAGGCAGGCGCGTCACCAGCGCCGACGGCCCCGCCGGGCTTGGCCGCCCGCCGCCGAGTCCCAGATCGAGAGCGGCCCGGTCCAGCACCGCCTGGGACAGCGCCAACTGCACAGGCGGAAGCAGCGACTGCAACACAAGCAGCAATAGAATGGCGATCAGGAGGCGTGGGCTCGCCCGCCAGGCGAGCCGGATCGCCAACCCCACGAGCCGGAGGATGTCGCGGGCGCGCTCGCGGAAGGGTTGAACGGTGAGTGTAACCGTCAAGCGGGCTTCTCCTCCAGTTGCACGTCAGGTCGTGTTTGCAAATTCCGATTTGGCCTGATCCGGTCTTGCCTGGCCGCTTGCTATTTCCTGGGTTTGCAAACACGGCCCAGTCGCGATGGACGTTCCATGGGCCAGGTTATTCTCTTGACTTTCATGCGGCCTGCTGAGCGGTGCACCTACTTTCGGGCCCCGCGATACTACCTGGTCGAGCAGGTACAAGACTACCTGATCTGGTAGTGACTGGGGAAGTATCGCGTTGCACAATGACGTCGATCGAGTTCTGCCGGTCGTCCGGGGAATGGGATGCCGGCACGACGATGGAGGGCAACATGCTTCATCAGAGAACGATGTCCTGGGCGGTTGGCATGGCGCTCGCACTCGTAGTGGCCGCGTGTGCCGGCGGCGTCTCGCCAGAACAGTATGCCGCACTTCAGACGCAACTCCAGACCAGGGAACAGGAATTGCGGGCGACCGTGGACCAACTACGGGCCAGGGAGGGCGAACTGGCGAAGCTTCAGAAAGAGAGATCGGCGGTCCCGCCCCCCTTCGGCATCGCCGTGGAGGCCTTTGACGCCAGTGGAAAGCCAGCCTATGAGGTCGAGCCTGGGACGTGGTTGGCCTTCGTCCAGTCGGGAATGGCCTATGATAGTCCCGCTGATGCCAACTACGTCAGCGTCGTCGAGGCAAAGAGCCGGAAGATCCTGGCTCAAGTGGCCGTTGACATGCCAAAGGGTTACCAATCGCACGGCCTCGGAGTATCTGCGGACGCCCGATGGGTCTACGTGCCGAGCCTTTCCGGCAGTTCCAAGAAGCTGCACATCCTTGACGGGCGTACCCTCAAGCTGGCCAAGACGCTCGATGTGGGGTCCGCCACCCACCACGTCGACGAAGGAACCTATAAGCAAACGGGCAAGTTTATCCTGGTGGATACCAGCAACCCCGAGCACGGGCAAATCGTCCTGGATCCCAACAAGGATAATGAGGTCGTGGGCCGCATTCCATTCGGCACCGTCCTTGGCCGCCCATACTCAGGCTGGTCCTCTCCGGATGGCTCGTTTGCCTACGTCACGGTGAACCCTCACCTGCCTGACGAGAAAGGCTGGATCTCGAAGATCGACCTCTCCACCTACAAGGAGATAGCGTTCTTCCCTGTCGGTGTTGGGCCCGTCTGGGTTGCCTTCACCGCTGATGGTAAGACAGCCTGGGTAAGCAATACCAAGACCAACAACGTGATGCGGATCAAGGTGGGGCAAACCAAAGAGGAGAAGGACGAGGTCGTGGCGACAGTGCCACTCAGTTTCTCGCCCTATGGCGTCGTCTTGACCCCCGATGGCCAGAAGCTTTACACGGTCGGCAAGACCTACGGCGCAGCCGATGCCAGTACCAGCGTGCATGTCATCGACACTGAGGCCAGGAAAGTCATCAAGCACATCACCGTAGGGAAACAACCCGACCACCTCTTTCTTTCCCCGGATGGCAAAGAGGTTTGGGTCACCGAGAACCGGGGCAACCAGGTCAGCATCATCGACACGGCCACCGACACGGTCGTTGGCGCGATTCCGATGCGCGGAGATGTCCATAGTGTACGATTTGTGCAGCTCCTGACGGCAACATCCGCGATGGCGGCCGCTCCCCGGGCCGCGACCGCTTCAGCATCCTCTTCTCTTGCCACACCGGGGGCATCGGCTGCTCCCAGTTCCCCATCGGCTCGCGGCGACGCCCGGCTGGTGGCACAGGGAGAGAAGGTCTTCCAGGAAACGGCGGCCTGCTTCGCCTGTCACGGAAAGGATGCAAAAGGACTCGTCGGGCCCGATGTCCGGGGCAAGACCGCTGACGATGTCCGGTTCCAGCTAAAGAACAACGAGCAGATGGTGCCACTCAAGGTCAGCGACGGCGATATCGAAGCGGTGGGGGCCTACCTGCAATCGCTCCCCAGGTAGCCCAGCCACGTGCGCCCGAGAGAGCCGACCGATCCCGCACCCTGCGCCCACCGTCAGTCGACCCGATTGGTTCGGCCACGACCGCTTCGGCCTCGAGATCCACCGGGGCATCGACACGCTGCTGGCCTGCCACGAGTAGGTCAAGAACCCCGAGCGCGTCTCGGCTGCCCCTCACGGCGACATGGCGACACGTCTCCGCGTCTCTCCCCTCCGTGTCTCCTGAGCAGGCGCACCCCAGCGAATGGCGGGCCTATCGCCCGTCCTCGTGAGCGGGTATAATGCGGCGCAGACGAGACCACGCGCCATCGGGGACGGGTGACGGGTGTCGGGGGCCAGGTGTCGGGTATCGGCTGTCGGCGGTTTGGGGGCCGGAGCCCTGGACTCCTGATCCGTGCCCCCCATAGGCGCTAACTTTGGTCACCTGGGGGCGAGGGCGCGGACCTCTCCCCCCGTCCCCCCTCCCGACGCGGGGAGGGGGATGGCGGCTCCCCCTCTCCGCGTCGGACCCAATCAGGAACAGCGGGCAGGGGGGAGGTCGGCCCCTGGTGCCGCCGTGCGAGGCGCTAAGTTAGCGCCTATGCCCCCAACCCCCGACCCCCGGTGGGCGTCCCGGGCGCGGCGGGATGGACCCGGTGGTCGTCGCGTGGGTGGCCTCGCGGGGCACGAGGGACTTGCCGAGAGGATCGATCGGCGCGAGGAGTGAGGTGCAATGGCCGGACGACTGGCGGGCAAGGTGGCCATCGTCACGGGCGCGGGGTCGAGCGGGCCGGGCGTCGGGAACGGCAAGGCAACCGCGATTCTGTTCGCCCGCGAGGGGGCGAAGGTACTGTGTGCGGACCGGGTCGCCGACCGCGCCGGGGAGACCTGTGCGCTGATCCGGGCGGAGGGGGGCGTCACCTCGAGCTTCGTCGCCGACGTGAGCCGGCGCATCGACTGCGCGGGGCTGGTGAGCGCGGCGGTCGGGCGATACGGCCGGCTCGACGTCCTGCACAACAACGTCGGGATCACCTCGCGGAGCGGCATCGACGAGGTCACGGAGGAGGAGTGGGATCACGTTCTGGCCGTGAACCTCAAGAGCATGGTGTTTACCGTGCAGGCTGCCGTCCCGCATCTCGCGGCCGCGGGCGGGGGCTCGATCATCAACGTCTCGTCCATCACCGGGTTGCGCGTCTACCCCCAGGGGCATACGGCCTACGCGACGTCCAAGGCGGGGATCATCGGGCTGACGACCACCCTCGCGGGCGAGCTCGGGGGGAAGCGCATTCGGGTGAACTGTATCGCCCCCGGCCAGGTGTATACGCCGATGGTCGCCGGACGGCTGACTCCCGAGGCGCGCGAGCAGCGACGGCTGGCCGGGCTGATCCCGGACGAGGGGACCGCCTGGGACGTGGGCTGGGCCGCTGTGTACCTGGCGAGCGACGAGTCGCGCTGGGTGACGGGCCACGTCCTGGTCGTGGACGCCGGCATCACGCTGACGACGCGCTCGGGAGCACGGTTCTCTGACGGGACGTAGAGCGAAAATCAGTCGTCACCCAGAGGTCGTCCCCCGGCCGGCTGGCGCGGCGCATGGCTGATCGCTGGTTACTGACGGCTACGGTGAGGTGAGGAACGAGTGACGGCGAAGGTCAAGATCGGCATCGTCGGCTGTGGCACCATCAGCGCAACCTACCTCAGGGTCGCCAGGACGTTCGAGGTCCTGGACGTCGTCGCCTGCGCGGACATCCTCGTCGAGCGGGCGCAGGCGCGGGCGGCCGAATATGGCGTCCCCACCGCTTGCACGGTCGAGGAGTTGCTGGCGGACCCGTCCATCGAGGTCGTCGTCAACCTGACGATCCCCCGGGCCCACGGCGAGGTGGCGCTGGCGGCCATCGCGGCCGGCAAGAGCGTCTACAACGAGAAGCCTCTGGCGGTGACGCGGGAGGAGGGGCAGCGCATCCTGCGAGGGGCGCGCGAGCGTGGGGTGCGCGTGGGCTGCGCCCCCGACACCTTTCTTGGCGGGGGGATCCAGACTTGCCGGAAGCTCATCGACGACGGACAGATCGGTGAGCCGGTCGCGGCCGTCGCCTTCATGCTGGGCCATGGCCACGAATCCTGGCACCCCGACCCCGACTTCTACTACCAGCCGGGCGGCGGGCCGATGTTCGACATGGGGCCGTACTACCTCACCGCCCTCGTCAACCTCATTGGGCCGGTCCGCCGGGTGACCGGCTCGGCCCGGGTCACCTTCCCCGAGCGGACCATCACCAGCCAGCCAAGGTATGGCACGAAGATCATCGTGAACACGCCGACGCACATCGCCGGGGTGATGGACTTCGCGAACGGTGCGGTCGGGACCATCATCACCAGCTTCGACGTCTGGGGGCACAACCTGCCCCGGATCGAGGTCTACGGCACCGAGGGCTCGCTGAGCGTTCCGGACCCCAACGGCTTCGGCGGACCGGTTCGGCTGCGCCGCTTGCGCGGTCCCGAGTGGACGGACGTCCCGCTGACCCACGGCTACACCGAGAACACTCGGAGCCTTGGCGTCGCGGACCTGGCCTGCGCCCTTCGCTCGGGCCGGCCGCACCGGGCCAGCGGCGACCTCGCCTACCACGTGCTCGACGTCATGCACGCCTTCCACGATGCTTCGCGCGAGGGCCGCCACGTCGAGCTGGCCAGCACCTGCGACCGCCCGGCCCCACTGCCCGTCGGCCTGAGTGCAGGCACGCTGGACGAATAGAACCGGGGCACGATTCTCACCACAAAGACACGAAGAACGCAAGGGTTCTCTGCGGTTTCACCTGTGGTTGCCAGGAGGAAAGAGATGATCTACGGGGATATTCAGGGCGTCGGCAAGCCGGTGTCGCGGTTGGTGCTGGGGAGCATGGTGTTCTCGCCCGAGCGGATGGAGCTGGCCACCAGCCTGCTCGACGCCTTCGTCGAGGCGGGCGGCACCGCCGTCGATACCGCCAATGCCTATGGCCGGGGCGCGAGCGAGCGGGCATTTGGCATGTGGCTGCGCGAGCGTGGCTGCCGCGACCGGATCGTCGTGGTCGACAAGGGCGCCCACCTCACGCCGGAGGGCGTCCGGCGGGTGAACCCGGCGGCGATCTCCCAGGACCTGGCCGAGAGCCTGGATCGTCTCCAGGTGGAGAGCATCGACCTGTACCTGCTCCACCGTGACGATCCGGACCACCCCGTTGGCCCGATCGTCGAGTGCCTGAACGAGCACGCGGCGGCCGGACGCATTCGAGCGTTTGGCGGCTCGAACTGGGGCACCCGGCGCCTGGGAATGGCCAACGTCTACGCCGCCGCCCACGGGCTGTGCCCCTTCGTCGCCAGCAGTCCCAATCTCGCCCTGGCCATCCCCAGCGAGCCGATGTGGCGCGAGTGCGTCTCGGTCGCGGGCGACGCCGAGGCGCTCGCCTGGTACCGGGACACGCGCTTCCCGCTCCTCGCCTGGTCATCGCAGGCCAGCGGCTTCTTCTCCGGGCGGTTCGCGCCGGGCCAGGTGGACGACCCCAACGTGGCGCGGGTCTACGACCGCCCGGACAACTGGGAGCGGCTGCGCCGGGCTCGGGAGCTGGCCACGCGGCACGGCTGCACGCCGACCCAGGTCGCGCTGGCGTGGGTGCTCCACCAGCCGCTCAACCTCTTCGCGCTGATCGGCCCGCGCACCCTGTCCGAGCTGGCAGACTGCCTCGGCGCCCTGGGGGTGCGGCTGTCGCCGGAGGAGGTCGACTGGCTCAACCTCGGCGGGTAAGCCTCACGATGCCGCGGTGCTGCCTGATCGCCAGGCGGCAAGGACGCGCTGGGTCCGCACCGCGTCCTCGGCAGTGGTCGACAGCGGCGCGCCTTCGGTTACCAGGCGATCGAACGCCATCACCTCGCGGGCGTAGGGGTCGGCGTCCGGGACGGTGATCACCCGCTCGCCCTGCGCATCGCGGACGCGCAGGCGGGGATCACCGCGAGTCAGGAACGCGGGCTCGACGTCGATCCGGCCGCGCTCGCCGATGATGGTCACCTCCTGGTGGCCCGCCGACTCGAAGCTGCACTCGAGCAAGGCCAGAGCGCCGGAGTTGAACTCCAGGGTCGCGGCGGCATGGGTGTCCACCCCCACCCCTCGCGGGTCGCGAGTCACGCCGAGCACGCGGTCCGGCTCGCCGAGGAACCACCGGGTCACGTTCACGCAGTAGCAGCCGACATCCTGGAGGCATCCTCCCCCGAGCTCCGGGCTCAGGCGGATGTCGCCCGGGCGCTGGAGGTTGAACCCGAAGGCGACCCGCATCACCCGGATTGCGCCGAAGCTCTCCGACCGGACGACCTCCCAGACGGCGTCCCACTGGGGATGGTGGCGGTACATGAACGCCTCGACCAGGTGGACGCCGTGCCGGGCGCAGGCCGCGGCCATCGCCCCGCAGTCCTGGACGGTGGTCGCCATCGGTTTCTCGCAGAGAACGTGCTTGCGCGCCTCGGCCGCCCGGAGCGTCCAGGGGGCGTGCAGGCCGTTGGGCAGCGAAATGTAGACGGCGTCGACGTCGGCAGCGGCGAGGACGTCTTCGTAGCTGCCGGTGCGCTCGGCGCCCAGTTCGCTCGCCATCGCCTGCCCGCGCTCGGCGTCGCGGCTCCCGATCATCACCAGCCGATCGCCGGCCGCCCGAATGCCTGGGACCAGCCGCCGGTTGATGCGCGCCGTCCCGAGAATGCCCCAGCGTAGCCCGGCCACTGATGCCTCCTTCCTCCCCCCACGCCCACGCTCCCGACGGGGCGACGGGGCGGCGCGGCGACGGGTAAGTCCCGTGTGCTCGCGTCTCTGGCACGCAGGGTATCACGTCCGGTGCGTGGGGGCAATCGGCGCGAGGAGAGCTGTACCCTATGGCACCGCCGCGGAGGCTTCGTTGTCCGGGTCGTTCTGATCGAATGAGTAGCCGCTCCCCTCGACGCCGGTGACGGCGATGGTCAGCGTCTTCCCCGCGCCGTTCTTGAACGTCCCCGACGAGAGCCGGACCTGGCCTTGCCCGTTGGTAGTGCCCTGCGTGCTGCCGAGCGCGCCGTCGTCGACGGCCCAGATGGCGTCGACCGTCGCCGATCCCACCGGTTGGCCACCGCCGTCCACCACGGTCACCACCGCCCGCCCTTCGTAGCTCGGGTCGCGCGCCGGCCCTCTCTGCTCGACTGATAGCTCGATCGACAGGACCTGGACGACCTGGCCGGCTGGTGTCGGCGCAGCGGTGGCCGTCGGCATCGCGGTGGGAGTGGACGTCGAGGTGCCCGTCGGCGTCGCGCTCTCAGTGGCAGTGGCCGAGCTCGTCGCCGTTTCCGTCGAGGTCGCGGTTGGCGTGGCGGAAGTCGTCAGAATATCAGCCAGGGCCACGGTTGCCGTCCACGTCGGCGTGGGCGTCCCGGTTGGCACCGGCGTGACCGTCGGCGTGCGGGTCCGGGTGGGCGTCGCGGTGGAGGTCTTTTTCGGCGTCCGCGTGGGCGTCCGGGTGCGAGTCGGCGTCACCGTGAAAGTGGGGGTCACGGTGCGGGTCGGCGTCGGCGTCCGAGTCGGGATGGGCGTCACCGTGGGCGTGCGCGTTCGGGTCAGCGTCACCGTGAAGGTCGGCGTCGGCGTCCGGGTGGGCGTCCGCGTCCGAGTGGCCGTCACGGTGAAGGTCGGCGTCACGGTCCGCGTGGGCGTCGGCGTCCGGGTGAGGATCGGCGTTACCGTCCGAGTGGGCGTCCGGGTTATTGTAGGCGTCCGGGTCGGCGTGGGGGTCATGGTGCTGGTCGCCGGCACGGTCGGCGTGATCGTCGGGGTGGGCGCCAGGGCCACTCCCGAGGCTCCGCTGATGTCGAGCCAGAAGTCGCCGTCGGCGCCACAGCCGGCGCACACGTACACCCGCGCCTGGTAGGTCCCGGTCGTCGCCGGCTGGTGATTGATGGTGTCCTGGCGATCGGGCAGCGTCGCGCTGGCGACCCGGACGCCGCTCGGGTCGTACAGCTCCAGGTCGAAGTCGATGGTCGCCTCTATGCACAGGCCAAACCAGTCGAGCTTGCACACGGCGTCTGAGACGATCAGCGCGAGGGCGAGCGGGGTGCTGGTGTCAGTCACGACCAGGTCGTAGTACACCTGGTCGCCCGCGGCCGTCAGGTGGTCGCCCACGAAGGCGTGCGGCGGAACGGGGGGGCCGGCGGGGGACGACGAACTGGCGGCCGCGGCCTGGATCGCCGCCAGCCCGTCCAGCCGGCCGTAGCCGTACTCGGAGTCCGGCTCGGAGCCCAGGATGTCTGATCCAAAGTCGACTGCCGTTTCCTGGATGAGGCTCTTCACCTGGGACGCCGTCAGGCTGGGATTGCGGTGCAGCATCGCGGCGACGACCCCGGCGACAAACGGGGTCGACATGCTGGTCCCGCTCATACTGACGTAGCCGCTGGTCGTTCCAGCGTCCGCGGCCGTGACGCCGACGCCCGCCGCGACGATATCGGGCTTGACCCGCCCGTCGGCTGTCGGTCCGCGGCTGGAGAAGCTCGCCAGGCTAAAGCCTTTCTCCCCCACGTCGGCCATCGCCCCTACAGTTAGCGCCAGGCTGGAGGCGGCGCCGATCCCGATCGTCCGGCTCCACGGCCCCCAGTTGCCAGCGGCCACCACCGGGACGATGCCGGCCCGGGCGGCCGCGTCCAGGGCGGTCGAGAAGGAGTCGGTGCCGTCCGAGCTGCCGAGCTCTCCGAGACTCAGGTTCATCACTCGGATGCCGTACTTCGCCTGGTTGGCGATGACCCAGTCGATGCCGGCGAGCACGATGGATAGGGGTGTGTTCCCCGCGGCGTCCCCGACCTTTACGCCGACGAGCGCGGCGCCGGGGGCGACACCCCGGTACAGGGAGTTGCCGTCGCCCTCGCCGGCGATGATGCTGGCGACGTGGGTGCCGTGACCGTGGTCGTCGTAGGGGTCGGGTCGGCCGTTGACGGGGTCGTACCAGCCGATGATCTTGTCGGGACCCAGGTCGACGTGGTTGGGGTCGATGCCAGAGTCGAGGACCGCCACGACCACGTCGCCAGTGCTGTACGTTCGGAAAGACGTCGACTCGTCGGCATTCCCGGGCACGCACCGGTCCGGGTCGAGCGTTACCGTCGCGCACCACCAGGCGAGCTGGTCGCGAGCGGCGGTCACGCCGAACCAGTAGGGAGCCGTGTCCATCGTCAACTGGAGCGTTGCGTCGTACTCGATCTGCTTCACGAACGGCAACCGGCTCGCCGCCCGGATCTGCGCTCCCGTCCACGTGGTCGCGATGCCCTGGATGCCATCGATTGCGTCGTACCGGTGCCGGACAGTGAAGTTGCCCAGGCGACGCTGCGCGCCCGCCAGGTCAACCTGTGCCACCGGCCGGTCGAAGAGGACGATCACCGGGACCGGCTGCTCGTCGCCGCCAGCCGCGAGGCGCGCCTCGAGGTTGTCGAAGATCCGGTCGCCGTCGCGGTCGGCGATCACCTCCGCCCGAGCGACGCGGGCCTGGCCAGGCGGCTTTGCCCCCTCACTCGGCTGCGCCGAAATGGTCGGAGCATCGCCCAGTCTCAGCGAGAGCAGCGCGACCAGCGAGGCCACGACCACGCTCGCGACGATCGTCCTGCACACCGGCAAGTCCTCCCCCCGATTCTGCCCCAGCGGGCTCAGCAGGGAACGGACCTCACCCCTGCCCCTCTCCGACGCGGAGAGGCGTGTGGCGGCTTCCCCCTTCCCCCGCCGGGCTCAATCAGGAACGGCGGGCGCGGGGGTTAGGTCACCCCCTCTCCCGAACCCCAGTGCGGCGAGGGACGCAAACCCCGAGTTCCCTCTCGCTACAAGCGTATCGCCTCTGTGTCCCCCCGGTGAGAGCAGTTTCCCGCGTGGTGCGTGAAGGGTTCCACTCAAGTGGGTTGCGGAAGTCCCTTAACGGCTCCGGGTAGGTCCAGGAAGGGCTGCGGCCCTTCCTGGCGGGGTTTGGCGTGTCCCCAAAACCATCAAAAACTTTCTGATACCTACATAGTTGCCCGTGCAGCGATCAGTAGCGCGGCCGGGCCGATCCGCTTTTCGAGGAAGGAGACTTCGGGAACACCCCGGTCGAACCGCACGTTCGGCTCCAGCAGT
>JACPQP010000350.1 GCA_016190465.1 Chloroflexota bacterium | reverse complement strand
GTGGCCCCGGAGCAGGGCTCCCACGACCCAGGTCGGGGCTGCGGAGGTTTGATTCACACACTCTGAGCGGTCTGTCCCTTCTGGGACTGGCAGATCTGTCATTCCGAGCCCCGCAGGGCGAGGAATCTCGGTCGTGGACCGTGTGCACCGTGGCCGAGATTCCTCGCTGCGGCTCGGAATGACAAGCATTGGCGATATCTCGCCTCTGGAGGAACGATGGACAACAACCAGCCGATCGTCGTCTACGGCACCACGTGGTGTGGTGACTGTCACCGCGTCCGATCCTACCTGAATCGGCGGCAGATCCCCTACCGGTGGATCGACATCGGGAGCGACCGGGAGGCCGCACTATTCGTGATGCGGACGAATCGCGGTATGCGTTCCGTCCCGACCATCGTCTTCCCCGACGGCACCATCCTGGTCGAGCCGTCGACGGCCGAGCTGGCGCAGCAGCTTGGTCGGTGACAGAATCGGCATCAGCCAGCGGCGATCGACGCCCCGCGCGCCGCCGCATCGGGCACGACCTTCTTCGTCTGGAGGTAGTGCCGGATCATCAGCGCGGCGGTCGCTCCTTCGCCCGCCGCGCTCACCAGTTGCTTGGTGCTCCCCAGGCGCGCGTCGCCGCAGGCGAAGATCCCCGGTACGCTCGTCTGAAGCATCGGGTCGGTCAGGATGAACCCACTCGGGTCGAGATCGACGGACACCGCGAGGAAGCCGGTGTTTGGCCGTAGCCCGATGAAGACGAACACCGCGGGCACCTCCACCGTCTCCTCGCGTCCGGTCGCCGTCTCCCGCAGCCGAACCGCTCGCAGCCGCGCGTCACCCGCGTAACCGGCCACCGCGGTGCCGAAGCGGACGGCCATTCTGCGATGGGAGAGCACTTTGTCGGCGACGACCTTGCTGGCGGAGAGCTGATCGCCACGGACGATCAGCGTCACCTGCCGGGCGAAGCGGGTGAGAAAGAGTCCCTCCTCGGCTGCCGAGTTCCCCCCACCAACCACGAGAACGTCCTGGTCGCGATAGAACGGGCCGTCGCACGTCGCGCAGAAGTGAATCCCGGCCCCGATGAAGTCGTCCTCGCCCGGTAGGCCGAGGCGGCGATAGGTCGAGCCGGGGGCGAGCAGCACCGACCAGGCGCAGACCGTGTCGCCGCCTCGGCCTACCGAGGTCCGAACGAATCGATGCTCGTCCTCTTCTGGCAGCACGCCGACGCCGGTGACCTCGGTCGCCGTGAGCAGCTCGACGCCAAACCGGCGGCACTGCTGGACGAGGCGCTCCGCAAACTCGGCGCCCGAGATGCCCTCGGGGAACCCGGGATAGTTGTCCAGGCGCTCGGTGACCCCCGCCTGTCCGCCCAGGCTGCTGCGCTCGACGACCAGCGTCTCGATCCCCTCACGTGCGGCGTACAGGGCCGCGGTCAGGGCGGCCGGCCCACCGCCGACCAGCACCAGGTCGTAGAATGGATTACGGGGCCTGGTCTGGAGCCCCAGCCGCTCCGCCAGTTCCGCGTTCGACGGCTCGACCAGCGCGGAGCCATCGGGAAAGAAGATGGTGGGGATGATGTGTTTGCCCTGATTGACCTCCTCGACGATGCGGAGTCCTTCGGCATCCGCGTCGACGTCGACGAACGTGTAGCGAACGCGGTGCTCGCCCAAGAACTTCTTCGCTCGCTTGCAGTCGCCACACCAGGTTGTGCCGTACATGCGGATCGTGTTCGTATCCATCGCTCTCAGTGACCTCCAAGACCAGGTATCCATCTTGAGCTGTGCAACTATCCGGATCGGCCCTCTGACGCCTGTGAGCCATAGACGGGGTCACCTCCGGCTGAAAAAGCGGATCACTCGACCCATAGCCCCACTGGTCAGGCGATCGTAGACCGCCTCGGCCGCGGCCTGCTGAAGCCCAAAGCCATAGGTCGGATAGACGTGGATGGCTCCGGCCAGGTCGCCGAGCCTGACGCCGCTCGTGAGCGCGACCGATAGCTCCTGGGCAAGCTCTCCCGCGCGCTTGCAGAGGAGGGTGGCGCCGAGCAGCGCGCCATTCGGCCGGTGAATCAGCTTGAGGAAGCCCTCGGTCTCGCCCTCGGCGACGGCGCGGTCGATCCGGTCGATCCCCCACCGGGTGACGCGCACCGTGGCGCCGAAGCGCTGGCGCGCCTGCTCCTCGTCGAGACCGACCTGGGCGATCTCGGGGTCGGTGAAGATCGTCCAGGGAACCGTGTCGCGGCGGCCTCGGCTCCGGCCAGGGAGGAGCGCGTTGCGCACGGCCATGGCGCCCTGCCAGCCCGCGTAGTGGGTGAACTGGAAGGAGCCGATGGCGTCGCCGCAGGCGTAGATGTGGGGCCGAGTCGTCTGGAGGTACTCGTCGACGACGATGCCTTGCGGCGACCACTTGATCCCCGCCCGGTCGAGGTCCACCGCGGCGAGCCGGGGTCGGCGACCAGCGGCGACAAGGAGCGCGTCGGCGAGGATCGACTCGCCGCCAACCTCGACGCGGATACCCTCGCCAGCCGCCGCGACCCGCTCCACCGTGGCGCCGAGCCGGAGCCGGACCCCCTCCCTGGCAAGGGCGCGGCCCAGGATGGCGCTCGCCTCGGGATCGGCCATCGTCAGCGCGCGGTCGTGGTGGTCGACGAGCGTCACGGCAGCGCCCAGCCGCTGGAACGCCTGAGCAAGCTCGCAGCCGATCGGCCCGGCGCCCAGGACCAGCAGGCGCCGCGGGAGGGTCGTCAGGTCGAAGACGGTCTCGTAGGTGAGATAGGGCACTTCGCGAAGACCCGGGATGGAGGGGATCACCGGACCGGCGCCGGTCGCGATGAGGAAGCGGTCCCCCCGGATCTGCCGCCCTCCCGCCTCGACCGTGCGCGGATCGACGAACCGCGCCTCTCCCACGACCACCGTGACGCCCTGGCTCGCGAGCGCTTCGGGAGTCTCGTGTCGGTACACGCGGTCGATGGCGCACCGGACGGACGCCATCACCGCGCCGAAATCGACCTCGAGCTCCGGCACCCGGACGCCGACCTGCCCTGCCGCGCGCACGGTGTGGGCCACCGCGGCCGCGTGGAGCAGTGCCTTGCTCGGCACGCAGCCGGTCCAGGTGCAGTCGCCGCCGATGCAATTCCGCTCGACGAGGGCCACCAGGACGCCGAGCCGGGCAGCGAAGCTCGCCGCGGCGAGTCCGCCCGATCCCCCGCCAATGACGACAAGCCGGAAGGATTCGGTCATGCGACAGTGTCGTTCGCCGGCCAGGCAATCCAGCCGACCAGTGGGAGAACGGCCAGCAGGACCAGCAAGCCGAAAATGAGCGCAGCGCGCCCGGGGTTGCTGATGAGTGCGTCGCCCACCGCGACGATGGCGATCACCGGCGCGAGCATGCCCCCGAACGTGGCCAGGGTGAAGGTCCGAAACGACAGGCGCGTCAGGCCGGCCGCGTAGCTCACCCAGTCGAAGTTGAACACCGGAAGCAGGCGCATCAGGAAGAGCGTTGACGCCCCGAGCCGGTCCACCATCTGGTCGATGCTCGCCACCGCCTGACGTGGGAGCCGCCGCTCGACCCAGGGACGCCCAAAGCGGCGAGCCAGCGCAAAGCAGATGGTGGCGCCAAGCTGCGCGCCGATCAGCGTGTAGACGGTGCCCCAGAAGAGGCCGAAGACGAGACCCGCGGCGATGTCCAGGGGCACGGACGGGATCGGCGTCACCACGATGGCCAGCGCCATCAAGCCGATGTAGATCAGCGGCGCGGCTGCTCCCCAGCCCCGCAACCAGTCGCGCAAGACCAACGGGTCCAGGGGAAGCACCACGCCGAAGACGCGGTCGACGACGAACGAGAGGGCGACGCTCGCGAGCGCCACCGCGAGCAACGACATTGCCTGTTTTCGAGTCGGCCGCGGTACTGCCGGCACCTGTCCCAAAACGCTCACGTGCCCCCCTTCGTGCCGATGACCAGGGCGTAGCCAAGCTGACCGGTCGTGACGGCGGCGGCCGCGCCGCGCGCCAGCAGCCTGGCCTGGTCGAAGTTGACGCCGGGAAGGTCGAGCCTCTTCAGCTTCACCAGGAGCTCCGCTCCGAGGAGCTTCGTGCGAACGCTTTCGATCAGCTCGCCGAGGGCGCCGTCGTGCGGCTCGATCCGCTCCACCGCGATCGCGGCGCTCTCGAGGTACGCGACGTAGCGATCGATCGGCTGGGCATCGGCGATGCACGCGACCCAGGCGAGGAGACTGTCGAGCTCGGGAGGCAGCGGGCCGGTGCGCGTCAGATCGCTGAGACCGACGCGCCCGCCGGGCCGGAGCACCCGCGCCATTTCCCGGGCAGCGGCGAGCTTATCGGGAAAGGTGCAGAAGGCGCACTCGCACATGACCGCGTCGAATGCGCCGTCGTCGAACCCGAGATGCTCGGCGTCGCCTTCGACGAACAGCACGCGCTCGTCGAGTCCGGCCTCGGCCGCGGCTTCCCGCGCGTCGGCGACGTTCTCTCCCCCGTAGTCGACGCCGACGACCTCACAGCCGAAGCGCTGCGCCAGGAAGATGGCGCTCGTCCCCTTTCCCGCGGCGACGTCGAGCACACGAACGCGCGGGTGCAGTCCCAGCAGGAGCCCCAGTCGTGCGGTCAGCGCGAGCCCGCCCGGATGGAAGGAGTCGCCCAGGAGCGAGCGCGCCCAGTCGCTGGCGTACAGCGTGGCGCAGCACGACTTGACCTCCCGGGCAACCAGAGCCGTGTGCTCGATCATCCTGTCCTTGAGAACGAACATCAGGGCGTCCCGAAGGAGAACGTTAGCGGCTTCGGTTCAAAGGGGATTCCCTCCCGGCCGGCCTGCGCTCGCGCCCGCTCCCGGGCGGCAAGCTGGGCCCGCGCCTGCTCCCGGTAGCCGACGCTGTTGTACGCGCAGAACGGGATCTGCTTGCCGTCGGGCAGCAGGATCTCCTTGCAGCACTTCATCACGTCCTTCTGGCTGAACGTCCAGGGATCCAGGAAATCCTGGAGCATGATCATGAACATGCGCTCGGCGATGCTGCCCAGGTCCAGGCCGTCGGGGAGGCCGCAGGCGGCGCAGGAGAGCGCAAACTGGCCGGCTGCCTTCTCCGAGCCGGGCACGGCCGAGGACGACCAGAGGCCCTCCAGGGCGGCCCTGATCTCCGCGCCAACGTCCGGAACGCCCCCTCTCCGTGTCGGAGAGGAGGTAGGGGGTGAGGTCGGGACGACGCGGTTCGAGATGTAGTCGAGATAGTCGTCGACGTTGAGCACGCGGGGCAGCGGGAGGACCGCATCGCCGTCGACGTAGGCGTAGGTGACCGAGTTGCAGGTCGGGAAGCAGCACGGGACGGGCACGAAGTCGCTCGTAACGAACCTGCCGTCGGTCTGCGTCTCGATCAGCTTGATCACATCCGGGATCGTCATCCGCTGGAGCGGATCATGGTCGCCGAAGCGGCCCGCGTGGAAGGCCGGCTGAAAGTTGATGCCCCGAACCGCCGGGTGATCGAGGCCGAACTGGACGATCCGGCCGACCTCGTGCTCGTTGACCCCGCGCTCGATCGCCGGGACGAGGATCACGTGGCAGCCGATCTGAGCGAGACGGTCGAGCGCCCGGAGCTTCTCCGGAAGGATCCCCGGCTCGCCACGGATAACGCGGTAGGTTTCCGACTCGAAGCCGTCGAATTGGAAGTAGATCGAGGGGCGCAGCGGGGCAAGCTGGGCGACGAGCTCCTCGTCGGCGGCAATGCGCCGACCATTGGTGTTGAGCATCACGTGCCGGATGCCCCGCGCTTTAGCGGCGCGGAGCATCGGGACGATCTGGGGATGGATCGTGGGCTCTCCCCCCGAGAACTGCACGACTTCCGGGCATCCCTCGGTCGCCACGAGATGATCGAGGATCCCCTCGACCTCTTCGAGCGTCAGGTTGAAGCCGGCGCCGGAGCTGGCGAAGCAGAGCGGGCAGGCCATATTGCAGGCGCTGTTCACCTCGATGATGCCGACGCAGACGTGCTGCTGGTGGTTCGGGCAGAGCCCGCAGTCGTGGGGGCAGCCACGCTCGCTGGCCGTCGTGAACTGGAGAGGAATGGTGCCCGGCTTGTTGAATCGGGCCGAGGAGACGTAGGCCCCGGCGTCGCCGTAGACGAGCGCCTCGAAGCGACCGTGGTCGGGACAGCGCTTGCGCAGGTACACCTTGTTGTCTCGCAGCAGGACCTGAGCATCGATCACCCGTCGGCACTCGGGACAGATGCTGCGAGTGAGCTCGTAGAAGACGTAGTCGGTGTCCCGCTTCTTTGGAGTGAGCTGGGCGGATGTGGCCGGAATAGTGCTCACGATCGCTCCTTCAGGTCAGCGGTCATTGTGGGCCTGCGCGGCGTCCCGGGGAGCGCCACACGTTTGTGGCATCGCCCGTGGCGCGGGAACGGCCCTCATCCCCCAACCCCTTCCCCCAATACTGGGGGAAGGGGAGCTAAACCCAAGACGGTTTACTTAGGCCGAGCGGTCAGGTGGTCGCTAACCCACGTGCCGCGCGGCGGTAGACGGCGCAAGGGCGCACGAGCCGCCCGCCGATCAGGCGGCAGCGCTGCCGCCGTTAAGTAAACCGTAGTGGAGCTAAACCCCCTCTCCCAGTATTGGGAG
>JACPQP010000042.1 GCA_016190465.1 Chloroflexota bacterium | reverse complement strand
CGGATCGGTCGTAAACGGCCCGTGGGGCTCGACGTTGATCGTGACCTTGTGGTTCTCCGCGACCGACACGCACTGCCGCAGGTGGTACTTGATGATTCCGAGCTGCTCCTGGTCGGTCAAACCGGGCAGCTTGCTCGCACCGTCAGTCGTCGCCACGCAGGGTATTCCGGCCAGGCCGGCGAAGATGATGCCGCGGCGGATGAAGTCGATGCATTCCCACCGGTTGATCGGGAACGAGACGTCGAGCTGCGAGGCCGTCAGGCCATACCTGTCGAGCTTCTTGCGGATCTCGATCGGATCACTGTTCAGCGAGACGAAGGGCGCGAACCCGAGACCCTCGAAGAACTCGTCGCCGTTCACCGCCTGAAGCTCGGTATGCTCCAGCCCGAGCCTGGCGATGACCCCGAAGCAGTATTCGATCGGCTTGTCCGAATGCCGCCAGTCGTCCACGTTGACCCCGACCTTGATCATGGTCCCCTCCTTTGTCCAGAATCCCCAATCCTGCGCGTGCTCCAGGCGAGCAACGTCCCCGGGCATCGGCTGTGGCCGACGGCACGGATCCCCGGTCCGTCCTTCCGTTGCCCCGACCAGGGTGCAGACCATCTGCGCCTCCAGGCAGGTTACGCAAGGCCTGGTGTCTCAGCCGCACGAGCATCTTAGCAGTTTCCTACTGCAAAGTCAATAGGGCTGAGCGCTTTCTAGTAGTTGACTTTCGAGCGCCCTATTGGTATACTGGGCGCGGTGAACGGGTTTCGTCTTCGACCATCCTCCACACTTCACAGGGGGCAGCGGGCAATGGCGACCACCAGCATTGCGATGCCGAGCTTCGGGCAGACGACCGCCGAAGGGAGAGTCGTCACCTGGCTCAAGCGAGAGGGCGAACGGGTTGAGCGCGGAGATGCGCTGGTCGAGGTCGAGACCGACAAGGCGGTCGTGGCGGTAGAGGCGTTCACGGCCGGATATCTTCGCCAGATTCTCTGTCTGCCTGATGCCGTCGTCAGTGCCGGCCAGGTGATCGCCGTCGTCACTTCGACGGTGGATGAGCCAATCGAGGATGATGGGATGACGCGGGCGGCGGCCAACTCCTTGCCAGAGCAGCCGCGCGCGGTCGGTGCCGCACCCGATCGGCGAATCCTGGCCACGCCAACGGCCCGCAGGCTGGCCGACGAGCTTGGCGTGAACCTGGCGCTCGTCGTAGGCAGCGGACCTGGTGGTCGCATCCTCGAGAATGATGTGCGTACCCAGAGTGCAGCCGCTCGACGGATGCCTGTGCCGAGCGACGTGGCGCCATCGGGGGGGACGGAGGAACAGGGCGATAGAGCGACGGAGCGAGGCGGCGACGGTCGTGCCGAGTATGTCGAGCTGTCCGCGCTGCGGCGAGCGATGGGAGCGCGGATGGTGCGGAGTGTCCGGGAGGCGCCGCAATTCGCTCTCTCCGTTGACGCAGATCTCACCGAAGTGGCGCGCCTTCGCTCGCCGTCCCCCCTCTCCGATATGGGGAGCGGGCCGGGGGGCATGGGCGCTCACCTTGGGCCTGGCACGACGGCACTGGGGCAGATCTCTCCCCCCAGCCCCCCTCCCCGCGTCGGGGAGGGGGCCTGGGGGGAGAGGTCTGCCCCAGCGCCCCCAGGTGACCCCAAGTTAGCGCCTATGGGGCCGGGGGGTGAGGTCCGGCCGCGAGGTGAAGACAGCGCAGGGAGGAAGCCTTCGTACACCGCAGTTCTGGTGCGGGTCGTCGCGACCGCGCTCCGCCGCCACCCGGAGATGAACGTGGCGTACGAAGATGGGCGGCTCCGCCGGTGCCAGGAGGTGAACGTCGGGGTGGCGATGGCGACGCCCCGCGGCTTGCTGGTGCCGGTCATCCGCGAGGCCGACCGTCGATCGCTGGACGAGATCGGCGCGACGATCGACACGTTGCGCGCGCAGGCCGCCGAGGGCCGCCTGCCCGTGTCAGCCGCGAGTGGTGGCACGTTCACGCTCTCCAACCTCGGGATGTACGGCATCGACCAGTTCACCGCCATCCTGAATCCTCCAGAGGTGGGCATCCTGGCGGTTGGTCGGGTCGGGTATCGGCCGGTTTCGGTCGGTGCGTTGGTCGAGAGCCGGCTCATGGTGACGCTGACCCTGACCGTCGACCACCGGGCGGTTGATGGCGTCGAAGCGGCCACTTTTCTAGCAACCGTTCGACACTTGCTGGAGAAACAGTCATGCTGACACAGGGCGCGCCAACGCATCGGCTCCCCGCCACGGACCTGCTGGCGATGTATGAGACGATGCTGCGCATTCGCCGGTTCGAGGAGATGGTCTACTACCTCTTTCTTCAGGGCGACATGCCGGGGACACTCCACCTGTCCACGGGGCAGGAGGCCGTCGCGGTTGGCGTGTGCACCAGCTTGCGAGCCACCGATTTTGTCACCAGCACCCACCGCGCGCACGGGCACGCCATCGCCAAAGGCGTCGGGGTCAACGCTTTGATGGCCGAACTCTTCGGCAAGGCCACGGGTTGCTGCCAGGGCAAGGGGGGCTCGATGCACGTCGGCGACGTGCGGGTGGGCGCAGTACCTTCGTTAGCCGTCGTCGGCGCGGGCATCCCGATTGCTGCCGGGCTGGCTCTGGCGTTCAAGCTCCGGAAGACCGATCAGGTGGCGGTATGCTTCTTCGGTGACGGTGCGACCAACGAGGGCACCTTTCACGAGGGCATCAATATGGCGGCTATCTGGGACCTGCCGATCGTCTTCGTCTGTGAGAACAACCAGTACGGCGCGTCGACCCACGTCAGCAAGGTGATGAAAGTGGCCAACGTCGCCGATCGCGCGGCCGCGTACGGGATCCCGGGCGTGGTCGTCGACGGCAATGACGTCCTCGCGGTCCACGAGGTGACCGTCGAGGCGGTGGCTCGCGCGCGGGGTGGCTCCGGTCCGACGCTTCTCGAATGCAAGACCTATCGACACGGCGGCCACTCACGGAGCGATCCCGGCAGCTACCGGCCGGAAGAGGAGGTCGCCTACTGGAAGACCCGGGACCCGATCAAGCTCTATCGCGAGTGGCTAGCTGGCCAACGGCGGGTGGGTGAGGCCGAGCTCGCCGCCGTCCATGTGCGAGTGGAGCAGCAGATCGATGATGCGGTCGAGTACGCGCGATCCTCGCCGGATCCAGGGCCGGAGCTGGCGATTCGCCACGTCTACTGGGAAGGCAGCGCATGAGAAAACTCACCATCGTTGAGGCCCTGCGCCAGGCGATGCGCGAGGAGATGGCTCGCGACCACAACGTCATCATTCTGGGTGAGGATGTCGGCATCGAGCAAGGCTTTGGTGGGGCTTTCACGGTGACGCTCGGCCTCTCGGAAGAGTTCGGGCACGATCGGGTGATCGACACGCCGATCTCTGAGGCCGGCTACGCGGGCGTGGCGATCGGCGCGGCGATGGCCGGAATGCGGCCGATCGTCGACCTCCAGTACGCGGACTTCATCTACTGTATGATGGACCAGATCGTGAACGAGGCGGCGAAGCTGTGCTATATGTCGGGGGGACAGGTGAAGGTGCCGATCGTGGTTCGGGCGCCTGTCGGCGCGACGACTCGCGGGGCTCAACACAGCCAGACACCCGAGGCGATGTTCATGCACGTGCCCGGGCTGAAGGTCGTGGCCCCCTCCACCGCCTACGACGCCAAAGGCCTCCTCAAGACGGCGATCCGTGACGACAATCCCGTGATCTTCCTCGAGCACAAGCTGCTCTATGGGTCGAAGGGGTTGCGCGTCGAGGTGGGCGCGCTCAACCCGGTGGGCGAGGTGCCGGAGGGAGATTACACTGTGCCCTTTGGCCAGGCAGTGGTCCGACGCGAGGGCGCCGACCTGACCATCGTCGCGACGCTGTTGATGGTCTACCGCGCGCTCGAGGCGGCGCAGCGGCTTGCCGCCGAGGGGATCAGCGCGGAGGTGATCGACCTGCGGTCGCTTCGTCCGCTCGACGAAGAGGCGGTGCTGCGCTCGGTCGCGAAGACGGGGCACCTGCTCCTGGTGGACGAGGATCACCAGGCTTGTGGCTGGACCGCCGAGGTCGCGGCGCTGGTCGCCGAAAAGGGCCTGGCGCACCTGAGGGCGCCCGTGAAACGGGTCACCTCGCTGGATACACCAACTCCGTATGCGCCGACCCTTGAACGTGCCTGGATCCCAACCCCCGAGAAGATCTTTGCAGCAGCCCTGGAACTCGTAGTGAATGGATCTACCCACACCGACTGGAGGGGATGAGGTACTATGAGCGGCAAGACGATCGTCATCCTGGCTACCCTGGACACCAAGGGTCGAGAGGCACAGTATCTCCGCGAGCAAATCGAGGCGCTTGGCGACCGGGCGCTCGTGGTCGACACGGGTGTGACGGGCACCCCAGCGGCGAGAGCCGACGTCACCCGTGAAGAGGTTGCCGAGGCGGGCGGCATGACGCTGGCCCGGATTCTGGAGAGTCCGACGCGCGAAGTGGCCGCACCGGTGATGGCTGACGGGGCGACGAAGATCATGCTTGAACTGGCCGCCGAAGGCAAGGCCCACGGAATCGTGGCCATGGGCGGCACCCAGGGCACCACTCTCAGCACCACGGTGATGCGCGCTCTGCCCTACGGCTTTCCCAAGGTCATGGTCTCCACGATGGCATCCGGGAATGTGGCCCCGTGGGTCGATATCAAAGACATCACGATGATGTTCTCGGTGACGGATATCCTCGGCCTGAACCCGGTGATGCGGAAGATCCTGGCCAATGCGGCCGGAGCCGTCTGTGGCATGGCCGATGTGGAGGTGCAGCTTGAACGGGGTGGCAGACCTCTGGTCGGCGTGACGACCGTGGGGATCACTACTCGAGGCGCGATGCGGGCCATCGAGGTGCTTGAAGAGGCCGGCTACGAGACCATCGTCTTCCACGCCATCGGCCCGGGCGGGCGGGCGATGGAGCAGATGATGAAAGAGGGGATCATCGGCGCGGTCCTGGATTTCTCGACGATCGAGGTCTCCAACGAGATGTACCACGCCCTGCTGGCCGGGGGGCCGGAGCGGTTGACGACGGCAGGTAAGCTGGGCCTCCCACAGGTGCTCTGCCCGGGTGCGATCGAGGTGCTGGTTTACAATGAGCCGCACACCGTTCCCGCCAGGTACCAGGGACGCACGCTGATCCCGCACAGCCCCAAGATCACCGACGTACGCCTGAACAAGGAGGAGATGGCCGAGGTCGGCAGGGAAGTCGTGCGTCGTCTGCACTACACCACGGACGAAGCGGTCTTTCTGATCCCGACCGCCGGCTATGATAGCTACGCCGTGAAGGGTATGGGGTTCTACGACCCGGAAGCCGACGCGGCGTTCGTCGCCGAGCTCAAGGAAGGGCTGCCAGAAAACATTCGGATCGTCGAGCGCGACACGCACATCGACGATCCGGCTTTCGCCGCCGAAGCGGCGAGGATGTTGATCTCCCTCATCGAAGCGCGGGCATAGAGCGCCAGGCGGCTACCACAGATCGGAGGGATAGCGACGATGGCAAGACGCTACTCGCGGCAGGAATTTCTCGATCGTCTCCGGGGCGAGATCGCGCGCGGCCGGCCGCTGGTGATGACCGGCGCGGGGTCGGGTATCTGTGCCAAGTTCATCGAGCGTGGCGAGGTAGACATCATCGGCGTCTACAACACGGGCTACTTCCGGATGCAGGGCTACGGGTCGCTCGCCGGTATGCTCCCGATGGCCGACGCCAACGAGCTGGTGTACCAGTCGGGGCGAAGAGAGATCCTGCCACAGGTCAAGGAGACACCGGTGATCGCCGGGTTGAACGGCGTCGACGTCCTGCGCGACATGCGGTTGTTCCTCGACGACATCAAGCGCATCGGTTTCTCCGGCGTGCACAACTTCCCGACCGTGGGCTGGTTTGACGGAGACTTCCGCAAGACGCTCGAGGGCACCGGTCTGGGCTACCAGATGGAGATCGAGATGCTCCGTGTTGCGCGTGAGCTCGACCTGCTCACCATCGGTTACGCCTTCAATGAAGAGGACACCGACCGGCTGATGCGAGGAGCGGCTCCGGATATCTTCATCTTCCACGCCGGGATCACGCGGGGCGGCTCCACGGGGTTCGCGGGGGCACGATCCCTCGAAGATATGGCCGAGCGCACCCGGGCTCACTACCGGATCGCCAGGAAGCTGAAGCCGGACGTCATCTTGCTGGCCCACGGGGCGGCCCTGGTGAATCCGGAAGAGGCGCAGTACTTGCTCGAGCACACCGACTGTCACGGCGTGCAGCTTGGATCGAGCATCGAGCGCCTGGCGATTGAGATCCCTCTCCAGGAGCGAGCCGCATCCTTCAAGAAGACCCGGTTTCCTGGTGGGTTGCGGAAAGTCCCTTAACGGCTCCGGGAAGGTCCAGGAAGGGCGGAGCCCGTCCTGGCGGGGTCTGGGGTGTCCCCAGAACCATCAAAAACTTTCTGATACCTGCTCTGACAGGGGTGGGCCCCGGTGAGGACGAGGTGCCCCGATGCTGAGAGTCGTGTTCTTCGGCAACTCGGAGAGCGTGTTCAGCAACCGCCACTTTCAGGCCTTGCGGGAAACGCCGTGCCAACTGGTGGGCGTGGTCGACGCGCCGCCCGGCCAGCGGTCGTCGACCAACACCAGGACACTTGTTGATGCGCCGAGCTTCGTCGGGATCGCTCGCCAGGAAGGGCTAGCGGCCTTCGAGCCGGCCAGCCCCAACGCGCCGGAGTTCGTGCGGGCAGTCAGTGACCTCAAGCCGGACCTGTTCGTCGCGGTCGGGTACACCAGTCTGCTCAAGGCCGCCATCCTGTCGGCGCCCCGGATCCTGGCGGCCAACTTCCACGCTTCCCTGCTGCCGGCCTACCGGGGCAAGAGTCCGGTCTTCTGGGCGTTGCGCAACGGCGAGCGCTGGGCTGGCCTGACGGTCCACGTGATGGACGCCGGCCTGGACACCGGCGACATTCTCTACCAGGTGCGGGTGCGAACCCGCAGGGACGACTCGGTGGCAACCCTGTACGACCGGGTCATCGGACGGAGCGTGCCAGTGGTGGGACGCCTCATCGGGGATGCCGAACGGCGCAGGCTCCGGCGCACCGCCCAGCCCCCAGTCGGGGCGTCCTACTACTCATCAGTGCAGCCCGGCGACTTTCGGCTCGATTGGTCGCGGGAGGCCGAGCAGCTCCGGCGCTGGATCCGGACCTCGCCGGGCCGGTGCCATTTCGTGGCCGACGGCCGGCGAGTGTTTGTTCTGGATGCCGAGGCGGTCGCGGAACCTTCCCAGGCCGCCCCCGGCGTGCTTGTGCGTATCGGCCGGACCAGTTGCACCGTGGCGACAGGCAAGGGCTTGCTGCGTGTGCGTCGGGCGAGGGTAGACCAGGAGGACGAGAAGGCCGTCCCCCGGTTGTGCCGAGACTTGGGGCT
>JACPQP010000032.1 GCA_016190465.1 Chloroflexota bacterium | reverse complement strand
GGGGGAGAGGGGGCACGGGGGGAGCATGGCACACAGGGACCTGGTGATCCGAGTCGCCGGTGAATCTGGGGAAGGCGTCCAGAGCACCGGTCAGCTCGTCGCCCAGGCGGCGGCGCGGGGTGGCCTCTACGTCCTCACCTATTACACGGTCCCGGCAGAGATCAAGGGCGGCCACTCGCTCTTTCAGATTCGCCTCAGCAATCGCCAGCTCACCACCCACGGTGACCAGGTGGATATCCTGGTCGCCTTCAACCAGGAAGCGCACGATCGGAACATTGCCGACTTGAAGTCCGGCGGTCTGCTCATCTACGACTCGGCCGAGCTCACTCCGCCCGACGACTCGACCCGGCGGCAGGTGCCGCTGCCGCTCACCGAGATTGCCAAGGGGCTTCGGTTCGAGCGCGGCAAGAACGTCGTCGCCGTCGGCGCGATCACCACGCTGTTTGGTCTGCCGACTCACTACCTCCGCAAGCTGGTGGAGGACCGCTTCAAGCGCTATCCCGAGACGCTCCCCAAGAACGTCGAGGCGCTCGAAGCCGGCGTGCGCTACGTCGAGTCGCATGTCCCTGACCGGCAGGAGTATCTGATTCCCGCGGGCGCCCCTGACCCGCGCATCATGCTCCTCTCGGGGAACCAGGCATTGAGCCTGGGAGCACTGGCCAGCGGCGTCAGCTTCTTCGCCGGCTACCCGATTACCCCGGCCAGTGATATCATGGAGTTTCTGGCCGCTGAGCTCCCGAAGGCCGGGGGGGCCGTCATCCAGGTCGAGGACGAGATCGCGGCGATCTGCGCGGTGCTGGGGGCGTCGTTCGCCGGGAAGAAGGCGATGACCGCGACGTCGGGGCCAGGCTTCAGCCTGATGATCGAGGGGCTGGGGCTGGGCTCGATGGCCGAGCTGCCGGTCGTGGTGGTCGATGCGCAACGAGCCGGCCCCTCTACCGGCATGCCAACCAAGCACGAGCAGGGTGACCTCTACCTCGCCGCGTTCGGTGGCCACGGGGAGATCGCGCGCATCGTCATCGCCCCCACCTCCGTCGAGGATTGCTTTTACCAGGTCGTCACGGCGTTCAACCTCGCGGAGAAGTACCAGACGCCGGTCATCTTCCTCACCGACATTGTGCTCGCGATGCGGATCGAGAGCATGGTTCGCCCGGACCTCACCGCGCTGCGGATCGAGGACCGGCTGCTCTACCGGCCCAACGGCGACGATCAGCCGCACGGAGAGGGCTCCACTGGCTATCACCGCTACGCGCCGTCCACCGCGGGAGTCTCGCCGATGAGCATCCCTGGCCAGCCCGGCGGGCAGTACGTGGCCACCGGTCTCGAACACGGCGACACCGGTCGGCCGCGCTACGACCCCGAAACGCACTCGCGGATGACCGAGAAGCGATTTCATAAGCTGCGGGTCGCCCGTCAGGATGCGCCGCCCGCGGTGCGGCTGGGTGACCCGGACGCCGAGCTTGGCATCATCACCTGGGGCTCGACGACCGGCGTGGTCGCCGAGGCGATGGAGCGGGTCAGGAGCCAGGGAATCGCGGTCGATCTGATCGCCCCGCGCATGTTGCGGCCGCTTCCCGACCAGCACCTGGAGGAGTTCTTCGCGACGAAGCGCACGATCCTCGTGCCGGAGGTCAACTACAGCGGCCAGTTTGCGGACCTGCTCACGGCCCGCTATCGCCGCCCGGTCATCCGCCTCAACACCTACGGGGGCGTGCCGTTCAGAGTCGAGCGGATCGTCCGCGCGATCGAAGAAGTCAGCGCAGGAGTTCGCCAATATGTCTCGTAGTGTCGCGGTCCTTGAACACACCGTCGACGAGTACCGGAGCGAAGAGAAGCCGACGTGGTGCCCCGGCTGCGGGGACTTCGGCGTGCTGAACGCCGTCTACAACGCCCTCAAGGCCAAGGGCTGGGCGCCCGAGGATGTGGTCTGCGTCTCCGGCATCGGCTGCTCCAGTCGCCTGCCGTACTTTATGTCCACTTACGGCTTTCACACGATCCATGGGCGGGTGATGCCGGTCGCGACCGGCATCCGGGTGGCCCGGCCGGATCTGAAGGTGCTGGCGTTCGGTGGGGATGGCGATGCGTTCGCGATCGGGGCGGGGCACTTTGTCCACGCGGCGCGCCGCAACCTCGACATCACTTACGTCATTATGGACAACTCGATCTACGGGCTGACGAAGGGTCAGACCTCGCCGACCAGCCCCTTCGGCTTCAGCACGAAGACGACGCCGAAGGGCAGTGTCGAGCAGCCCCTGAACCCGTTGCTCCTCGCGCTCACCTGCGGGGCGACTTTTGTCGCCCGGGGCTTCTCCGGCAAGCCGAAGGAGATCGCCGACTTGATCGTAGGGGGGATCGACCACCGGGGCTTCGCGGTGATCGACGTCTACAGCCCCTGCCCGACCTTTAACAAGGTCAACACATTCCAGTTCTACCGCGAGGCGGTCCGGTCGCTGCCCGGCGACCACGACCGCCGCGACCTGATCGCGGCGATGCGACAGGCTAACTCCGCCGACCCGCTCTACACCGGCGTCTTCTTCCAGCGCGAGGATGTCCCCAGCTTCGACGAGAGCATCCAGGCGCTCCGGGCGGAGCCGCCAGCCGACCCGCTGGCGCTGGTCGAGTCGCTGTTCAACCGGTTCAGCTAGACTCCCCGAGATACGCTTTGCGCACCAGTTCGTTCTGCCGGAGGTTGGCCGCGCTGCCCTCGAGGACGACTTCACCGGTCTGGAGGACGTAGCCCCGCTGGGTAACGGAGAGCGCCATCAGGGCGTTCTGCTCGACGATCAGGATGGTGGTCCCCTGGCGGTTGATGTCCTGGATGATCGCGAAGATCTGCTCGACGAGCACGGGGGCGAGGCCCATCGAGGGCTCGTCGAGGAGGAGGATCCGGGGCCGGGCCATCAGCGCCCGGCCGATCGCCAGCATCTGCTGCTCGCCGCCGGAGAGCGTGCCGCCGGCCTGGGTCCGTCGCTCCCGGAGACGGGGGAAGAGGGTGAAGACGCGCTCCAGGTCCGCCGTGATGTCGCCGCGGTCGGCCCGGTGGAAGGCGCCCATCTCCAGGTTCTCGAGGACGGTCATTCGGGGGAAGATTCGGCGCCCCTCGGGCGCCTGCCCCACTCCCCGGGCGACGATCGTGTGCGGTGGCAGCCGGCTGATCTCCTCGCCGGCCAGCAACACTCGTCCCTGGCGAGGCCTGATGATCCCCGAGATCGTCTTGAGCGTGGTGCTCTTCCCCGCGCCGTTGCTGCCGATGAGCGTCACGATCTCCCCCTGATCGACCTGAAGCGAGACTCCCTTGACGGCGTGGATGTGCCCGTAAAAGGCATGGATCCGGTCAACCTCGAGTAGCGCCACTTATCCCCCGCCCCAGATATGCTTCGATCACCCGGGGATCGCGCTGAACCTCGGCCGGTGTCCCCTCGGCGATCTTCTCGCCGTGGTCGAGCACCGTCACCCGCTCGGACATGCCCATCACCACTTTCATGTCGTGCTCGATCAGGAGGATCGTCAGGCCCGAATCGTCTCGGAGCTGCCGGATGAGTTGGGTCATCGCCGCCGTCTCCTGCGGGTTCATGCCGGCGGTGGGCTCGTCGAGCAGAAGCAAGCGCGGCCGGGCGGCCAGCGCGCGGGCCAGCTCGAGCCGCCGCTGGAGGCCATAGGGCAGGTTCTTCGCCCAGGCCGTGGCATAGCCGTCGAGCCCCCCCAGGTCGAGCAGTTCCAACGCGTGGGCCCGGGCCTGCCGTTCCTCGGCGACAACCCAGGGGGGGCGAATGATCGCCTCGATCGGTCCGCCGTGGAGCCGGCAGTGCATCCCGACGAGCACGTTCTCCAGCGCCGTCATGCTCGAAAACAGACGAATGTTCTGGAACGTGCGCGCGATCCCGGCCTCGGTGATCCGATGCGGCGCCAGACCGACGACATCGCCCCCGCCGAAGCGCACCTCGCCGGCGCTTGGCCGATAGAGCCCGGCGATGATGTTGAAAAAGGTCGTCTTCCCGGCGCCATTTGGCCCAATCAGACTGACGATCGCGCCCTCGTCGATCGTGAAATCGAGGCGCCTCACCGCCACGAGGCCGCCGAACGTCTTCGTCACCGCGCGGGCCTCAAGCAAGCACGCCATCCCATCCGCCTTTCCGCAGTCTCGCGCCCCTCCGATTCGCCAGAGCACTTTAGCCTTCGGTCGCCGCCTCGTGCTCGGTCGGCACCGGGCGCGGCAAACGCGCGGCCACGGCGCCGCCCTCGCGGTCGCGCCTGACCTGGCGCTGGCGACTCGGCAGCATGCCCTCTGGACGGAAGAGCATCAGCAGCACGAGCGCCAGACCGAAGATGAACATCCGGGCATTGGTCAGGTCGATGCTCAGCAGGAGGGGCCAGTCGATGGCCTTGCCGACGCCGTGGATCCAGTTGGTCAGCCGATCCGCCAGGATCCGGTCGAAGGAGGCCAGGATGATCCCGCCGACGATCACCCCGTACATGTTGCCCATGCCCCCGAGAATGACCATGCACAGGACGAGGATCGAGATGCTGAACTCAAACTGCGATGGGTCGACGAACTGGAAGAGGCTGGCGAACATCGATCCGGCGAAGCCGGAGAACGAAGCGCCCATCGCAAAGGCGAGGAGCCTGGTCTTGACCAGATCGATCCCCATGCTGGCGGCGGCGACCTCGTCTTCCCGCACCGCCATCCAGGCCCGACCGAGGCGGGAATCGTGCAGGCGGCTAATCGCCCAGACGGAGAGCGCCCCGACGATCAAGATCAGGTAGTACCAGGCGATCCGGTCGCTCGGCCCGAACTGTACTCCGAACAAATGGGGACGACCGATGGGGTTCATGCCTCTGGAGCCACCGGTCCACCGCTCCAGGTTCAGGAACACCCGGGGCACGATCTCGCCGAAGGCGAGGGTGACGATGGCCAGGTAGTCGCCGCGCAGCCGGAGCGTGGGGGCACCCAGGATCACGCCGAAGAGCATCGCCACGAAGAAGCCAATGATCATCGCGGACCAGAAGTCGGTGCGGAACGGCAGGGGACTGATCGGCGAGGTCAGGAAGGCGGCCGTGTAGGCGCCGATCGCGAAGAAGGCCGCGTAGCCCAGGTCGAGCAGCCCGGCGTAGCCGACGACGATGTTGAGGCCAAGCGCGAGCACCACGAACAGGCAGATCGGCAGCATCGCCCCCAGCGTCTGGAGGCCGAGGCGGGCATCGACCCAGGGGTAGACCGCCATGGCCGCCGCGAGCAGCCCGACCGGGGCCTTGCTCCTCCACCCCGAGCTCACCCCAATCCTCTCCAGCCGTGCAGTCTCTTCACTCATCACGACTCACGCATCGTCCCGTGTCCGGAATCGGGCTCCTCTCTCTCGCCCTTTTGCCCCGTCGCCCTGTCGCCGCGTAACCCCGTCGCCTCACGCCCGGTCCGGCGTCGACTCGCCAAGCAGGCCCGCCGGTCGGAAGATCATCAGGACGATGAGGATGCCGAACACGACGACCTGCGTCCAGCGCGGGTCGAGGTAGAAGTCGCTGTAGGACGAGATGATCCCGATCAGGAGCCCCCCGAGCACCGCGCCGATGATGTTGCCGATCCCCCCAAGGACGGCGGCGGTGAAGGACATCAGCCCGGCCCGGAAGCCCATGAAGAAGTGGACCTGGTTGTTGTAGAGGCCGGCGATGAACCCACCTGCGCCGGCGAGGGCGCCACCGAGCAGAAACGCCAGGGCGATCGTCCGGTTGACGTCGATTCCCATCATCGCCGCCGCCTCACGGTCCTGGGCGGTCGCTCGCATCGCCTTGCCGAGCCTGGTCCGCCCGACGAACAGGTGGAGCGCGACCATCAGCGGTGCGGTCAGCAGGATGACGAACAGGTCCTTGGTCGTGAAGGCGACGCTCACCGGCGTGCCAAGTGTCGCCTGGACCAGATCAACCGATGGCAGCAGGTGGGGGAACAGCCGGGGTGATGGACCTTTCCAGAAGAGGCCGACGTTGACCAGCATGAACGACACGCCGATCGCCGAGATGAAGGGCGCCAGGCGCGGCGCCTTGCGGAGCGGCCGATAGGCAAACCGCTCGATCGCCACGTTCAGGACGGCGCAGAACACCATACACGCGAGCAGAATACCCAGGAGCTCCAGGGCGAGCATCGTCCCTGGCGCTCCGGTCGTCAGGCCGAGCGCGCCGACCAGGGTGAGGGCGAGCATCGCCCCGATCATGAAGACGTCGCCGTGCGCAAAGTTGATCAGCTCGACGATCCCGTAGACCAGGGTGTAGCCGAGCGCGATCAGGGCGATGACGGTCCCATTGGCCAGGCCGAAGATGAAGACCTGAGCGAGTATCTCGGGGCTGAACACCTCTCTCTTCCTTGGACCAGCCTTCCCGCGAGCGCACCCAGTCCTCACGGGTGGGGCTACGTAGCGTCGTCGCCGTGGCGATACAGGCTTTCGGCTCTTCCCTTGGCTTACCCATGCACGTCCCATACCAGGTGGGTTGCGGAAAGTCCCTTAACGGCTCCGGGAAGGTCCAGGAAGGGCCGCCGCCCGTCCTGGCGGGGTTTGGGGTGTCCCCAAAACCATCGCAAGCTTCCTGATACCTACTC
>JACPQP010000362.1 GCA_016190465.1 Chloroflexota bacterium | reverse complement strand
GTCCAGCGCCGCGCCCGCGACGATCCCGGCCTGGAGCGCGTCGGCCAGCGCGGCCTCGTCGATGATGCCGCCACGGGCGCAGTTGACCAGCCGAACGCCCGGCTTCACCCGCTTCAGTTGCTCCGGGCCGAACAGGTTGCGGGTGTTCGGCGTCAGCGGAACGTGGATCGTGACAAAATCCGACTGGGCGAGCAACGTCTCCATCGGCACCAGCGTGATCCCCAGCCGCGTCGCGTAGTCGGCCGACACAAAGGGATCGACGCCGACGACGCGCATCTCCAGCGCCACGGCCCGACGGGCAACCTCCGAGCCGATGTGCCCCAGCCCGACGACGCCGAGCGTCTTGTCCCGCAGCTCGCAGCCCAGGTAGCGGCTGCGCTCCCACCGACCGGCGACCACCGAGTTGTGCGCCTGGGGGATGTGCCGGGCCAGGGCGAAGATCATCGCCAGCGTGTGCTCGGCCGCCGCGACGGTGACCGACATCGGAGCGTTGACGACGATGATCCCCTTGCGGCTGGCCGCCTCCACGTCGATGTTGTCGACCCCCACACCGGCCCGCCCGATCACGCGCAGGTTCGTCGCCGCGTTGATCGCCTCGGCCGTGACCAGCGTCTGGCTCCGGACGACGAGCCCGTGGCAGCCGTCGACCGCCTGGATCAGTTGCTCCGGCCGCAGACCGAGCCGCAACTCGACATCGGCGTGCGCCCGGAGCACATCCAGCCCCTCTTTCGCGATCGAGTCGCAGACGAGAACGCGGTGCCTAACGCCTTCCGGCATCAGAGATGGTGGCCCTCCTCGGTTTCCATTTTCGCCTGCTCAACGCCTTTCGGCATCAGAGACGGTGGTACTTCAACCCGACCGATTGCGATTGCTCGGCGAAGCGAGTACAATCGCCCTGCTGCTCTACTCTGCTCTGCTCTGCTCAACGCCTTTCGGCATCAGAGATGCTCGATCGAGTCGCAGACGACAACGTGTTGCCAGGGCTAAACTATACTGAAGCCGGCGGTAAGAATCAAGTGAGCAACGGAGTCGCCAACGCTGTCCAGGCATTCTCGGCGGCCGTCGTCGAGAACGTCGAGCGGGTCATTGTCGGCAAGCGTGAGGCGATCGAGCTGGCCATCGTCGCGCTGCTTTGCGAGGGCCACGTGCTGATCGAGGACGTCCCGGGCGTCGGGAAGACGATGCTGGCCCGGTCGCTCGCGGCCAGCATCGGCTGCACGTTCAAGCGCATCCAGTTCACGCCGGATCTGCTGCCAAACGACGTCACGGGCGTCTCGATCTTCAACCAGAAGACGGGCGACTTCGAGTTTCGCCCCGGTCCGGCCTTCGTGAATATCCTCCTCGCCGATGAGATCAACCGGGCGACGCCCCGTACCCAGTCCGCGCTCCTGGAGTGTATGGGCGAGCGCCAGATCTCGGTCGACGGCGTATCCCACCAGCTCGCTCGCCCGTTCCTCGTCCTGGCGACGCAGAACCCGGTCGAGTACGAGGGCACCTTTCCGCTACCCGAGGCCCAGCTCGATCGATTCCTGCTCCGCCTGCGCCTGGGTTACCCTACCGCTCAGGACGAGCGGGTCATCCTGACAAACCTCCGCCGGGAGCACCCGGTCACCACGCTGGCCCAGGCAGTCGGGGCTGATGCGCTGCTCGGGTTGCAGCGCGCGGTCTGGGAGGTAGCGGTCGAAGACTCCGTCCGGGATTACGTGATCCGCCTCGTCCACGCCACCCGCACCCACCCGGATATCGCGCTGGGCGCAAGCCCGCGGGGGACACTCGCGCTGTACAAATCTGCCCAGGCCTACGCCGCCATCCAGGGACGCGACTACGTGCTGCCCGACGACGTGAAGCGCCTGGCGCCGTACGTCCTCGGCCACCGGTTGATCCTCCGGCCGGAGAGCCAGCTTCGCGGCCACTCGGCCGACGAGATCCTCCGGCTGATTGTCGACACGGTCGAGGTTCCCCTCGCGGTGCGCCACGGTTGAATCGATGTTCAGCATCGTGCCGTTTGCACTCGCCATCTTCCTGGTGGCCTCGATGTTCCGCCTGGCGTTTATGTACCACGCCCTCTATCTCCTGGCGGGCGTGTATCTGGCGGCCCACTTCTGGAGCCGCCGGGGGGCCGAGTCGCTGGAGTTTCGTCGCCAGCACCCCGAGCGCGCCTTCCTCGGCGAGATCGTGCGCGTTCAGCTCGATGTCCGAAACCGGAGCCTTCTCCCGATGCCCTGGGTCCGGATCCAGGAGCGCCTGCCGCTGAGCCTCGCCGCTCCGGCGCAGTTCGCGCGCGTCGTCTCCCTGGCACCGCACGAGTCGACGACCTTCTCCTACGAGTTGAGCTGTCGCCAACGCGGGTACTACCCGATCGGTCCGCTGAGCGCGTGGACGGGCGATCTGTTCGGCCTCTTCGAGCGGTCCGCCGCCTGCCCGATCAGTCGGCACCTCACGGTGTACCCCCAGATCGTCGCGCTCGAGGAGCTGGGCCTGCCCTCGAAGTCACCGTTCGGCCACCTGCGCACCAGGGAGCCCCTCTACGAGGACCCGGCCCGAGTGATCGGCGTGCGCGACTACGCCAGCGGTGACAGCCTGCGCAAGATCAACTGGAAGACGAGTGCGGCGGCGGGGCGACTCCAGGTGAAGAAGTACGAGCCGGCGATGACCCTGCAAACGGTCGTGCTCCTGAACCTGTCTCTCGCCGACTACCAGCGTCAGCACGCCTACCACGGCACCGAGATGGGGATCGTCGTTGCCGCCAGCGTCGTCCACCACCTGGGCCAGCTCCGGCAGGAGGTCGGTCTGCTGACGAACGGAGGTGACCCGGCGAGCGCCGACAACACCCCCGTCACCGGCGTCCTGCCTCGAAAGGGGCGAGCCCAGATCGTCCGGCTGCTCGAGCTGCTCGGCCGGGTCCAGCAGCCCGACCACGCGCCGTTTGCCGAGCTGCTCGGCCGCGAGGCGATTCGCTTCCCCTGGGGCGCCACCCTGATCGTGGTCACGGCGCAGGAGACCGAAGAGCTGCTCCGGGCGCTGATCGCGCTCCAGCGCAGCGGCTTCCCGGTGACGGTGGTCTACGACGATTACCCGAGTCAGTTCAGCTTCGAGCGGGCCGAGCGCCGGGCGGCAGGCCTCGGCATTCGCTGCTACCGGGTGTGGAAAGAGGAGGACCTGAACGTGTGGAGGCGGCGATGATGAGTCCCCCCCTCTACCCCCAACCGCCGTTCCTGGGCCGGCCCCCACAAGGTGGGAAGGGGGGAGGCGTGGGTGGCGAGCTTCCCCCACAGGGGGCGAGGGGGCGCGGCCTCCGCGGCGAGCTCGCCCGCTGGCTGGCGCCGCCCGAGTTCTATCGCGAGCGTGAGGTGACGGTCGCCAACTGGGTCGAGGGTATCTTCGAGCCGGTGGCCGTGGTGGCGACCATCGTCTGCGCCGTGATCGGGTTGGTTGGGTTCGGTCTCGCCCTCGTCCCGCGGTGGGAGACCGAGCCACTCATCCCGCTGAGCATCGTGGTCGCCGCCGAAGCGTTCCTCTACGCCCGCCGTCTGGTCCACGCCCGGTTCAACGTCAAGGAGTGGGCGGCGCTGCTCCTTCCGCCGTTCCTCCTCATCCGGTTCTGGCCCCACGTACTCCTCCCCACGCGACTCCTCGACGATCTGCCGCGCTGGTGGTCGGACCCGGGCACCTTCTTCACGTTCGGGTGGGTCGTGAACTGCTTGATCCTGTTGCTGGCGTGGTGGATGAGCTTCAGCACGTCGCTCGACCTCAACCGCATTCGGGTTCAGCAGGGTGAGATGCCGGGTGACGAGTCGGCGGCGTGTGGCTACGGCCTGGACGACGACCACGTCCGACTGATCGACCACTCCGCGCCGCTCCGCGGCATCGCCAACCGCTTCCTGTGGGGCGGGCTGCTGGTGGTCACGTGGGGCGGTCTCACCGCACTCACGGTCGCCCAGTCCTGGGATCTCGCGGCCGTGACCCAGCTCGTCACGTTCGGTCGCCCGTCGCAGCACCTGGCGCTGGCCAACGTGGTCCTGTATTACGTTTTCGGCTTCCTGTTGATCGGCGAGGCGCAGTACGTCCGTCTGCGGACGCTCTGGCGCCTGGATCGGCTCGCCATCCCGTCGAATCTCGCGCCACGCTGGGCCGCCTACCTCGTCGGCGCGATGGCGCTCATCCTGCTGGTCACGATGGCCCTCCCCACCGACTACGCGCTGACACTGGCCGACGTGGTGTCCGTCGTCCTCGGCATCCTGTCACAGATCCTCGTGCTGCTCGTCACGTTCGTCTACCTGCTCTTCTCGCTCTTGCTCTGGCCGCTGCGGCTGTTGTCGCCGGGGACGGCGAGTGAGCAGAGCAGCGAGGCGCCCGTATTGCCGCCGCAGCCCCCCCCGCCTCCGCCGCCGGGGCCGCCGATCCCGCTCCTCGAGTTTCTCCGCTCGGCGGCATTCTTGATGATCGGCTTGCTCGTCGTCATCTACCTGCTTCGCGTCCTCTGGCGCGAGCATCCGCCACTCCCGCGCTGGCTTTCCGCGTCGCCGCTGCTGCGAGGGGTCGCCCACCTCGTCGCCGCGCTGCTGCGCGGCCTGGCGCGATTGGGCCGGCAGGTTGTGACAACGGTGGTGGCCGCGCTGCCGCAGCTCTTCGTCCGCCCGGTGACCAGGGTCGTGACGACGCCACGGCGCTGGCTCTCGCTTCGCGGGCTAGGGCACCGCGACCGGATCATCTCCTTCTACCTGTCCGTGGTCGAGCGGGCGACACAACTGGGCCACCCGAAGCCGCCCGCGGCAACCGCGAGCGAGTACACGCGGGCGCTGCGGACGCGGCTACCGCTGGTCGACCCGGAGCTCGAAGAGCTCACGTCCGCCTTTCTGGAGGCGCGCTACGGCCCCCGCCCCGTGACCGACCAGGGGGTGTCCTTCGCGCGCTCGCGCTGGCAGGCGCTCAAGGTCAAGCTCCGCCGCGCTTGACCGTTCTCACGCGTTTCCGGTAGACTGAGCAACGCACTGAAGCGTCGTCTGAGTTCACGACTACCGTACCAAGTGGGTTGCGGAAAGTCCCTTAAGGGCTCCGGGTAGGTCCAGGAAGGGCCGCGGCCCTTCCTGGCGGGGTTTGGGGTGTCCCCAAAACCATCAAAAACTTTCTGATACCTACTCAGC
>JACPQP010000353.1 GCA_016190465.1 Chloroflexota bacterium | reverse complement strand
CCGGGAAGGTCCAGGAAGGGCGGAGCCCGTCCTGGCGGGGTTTGGGGTGTCCCCAAAACCATCGGGAACGCTCTGATCACCTTCTCAGGCAGGTTCTCGTACGTTTCCGGCCCTGTCTTGAGGCGCACGGTGATGATCGAGACGAGTCCATCGTTGTCGCCGATCTGGTAGATGATGCGCCAGCGTGCCACGCGGATGCGATAGTAGCCGGGGCGGTCGCGCAGCTCCTTAGCCGCGGGCGGGCGCGGTTCGTCGGCGAGGGCGTCGATGATGCGCAGAACGCGCTGCCGGACGTAACCGGGCAGCGCCAGGGCTTCGCGCTTGGCGGCGCGACCGACCCTAATCCGGTAGCCCACTCAGCTCCTCGCGCACCTTCGTCCAATCCTCGAAGCCTTCTTCGCCACGCGCCAAGCGCTGCTCGAAGTCGACAACGGCCCGTACATCATCGGCCTCTTCGAGCGCCTCCGCAACGTATTCCTGAAGGGCGCGCACCACGACGTCGGTAACGTGCTCCCCCCGCATCGCGGCGACCGCGCGCGCCCGGCGCCGCAAATCGGCCGGGACGATTACCGTGAGCTTGCAAGGTTCCGCGGCCATCGCCCACCTCCTCTCTTACAGCGTTAGGGAGTATACAGCTATACAGATGGTAACAAGGATCACGCCTGGTGTCAACCCGGGGGAGCGCCACACCATTGTGGTAGCCGCCTGGCGCGGGAACGGCCCTCACCCCCTGCCCGCCGTTTCTAATCCGGTCCCAATATCCCTGCGGGGCTTCCGTTGGTCGCTGGGAGAGGGGGTCCGGCCGCGCACCCGTGCCGCTCCCCACAGGCCCTCACCCCCTGCCTGCCGTCTCTGAGCCGGTCCCAATACTGGGAGAGGGGGTCCGGCCCAGCGGCTCCCCTTCCCCCAGTATTGGGGGCCCGGCTCAGGAACGGCGGCCGGGGGATGAGGGCCGCTCCCGCGCCACGGGCGATGCCACAAACGTGTGGCGCCCCCTGCCCCCCGGTCGCGCGATTGACGGGCCTCCTGCGACGGCCTATACTGGTGGGGACGGCCGCTTGCCGCTGAGGATCCAGGCTGGCAGACCCGTCGGAGGGTACTGAAATAAGGGGCACATTGCTGTTCCTGCTCATCTTCCTGGTGCTGCTGGCCGTCCTCTGGACGAGCGTGTACCTCCAGCTCTGGCAGCGGGGGTGACAGGGTGAATCGAACACTCCTCTACGAGCTGGCCTGGATCCTTCCCAGCATCGCCATCCCCATCGGTATGCTCGTCGCGATCGTCGTCACCACCTTCGGGATGCAGATCCACGTCCCGACGTACGCTGGCGTGGTTCGCGCCCAGACCGTCGGCGAGACGCCCCCCTTCGACCAGCCCGGCGTGGCTCAGCTCGGGCCCGGCCGGTATCAGGTCACGCTGCTCGCTCACACCTGGGCGTTCCAGCCCAACGAGATCCGGGTGCCGGCCGGATCGGAAGTCGAGTTCGTCGCGACGAGCCGCGACGTCATCCACGGCCTGCTGATCGAGGGCACCAACGTCAACGTCATGCTGGTCCCGGGCCGCATCACCCGGATGAAGGCGCGGTTCCCGCGACCGGGCGAATACCTGTTCATCTGTCATGAGTACTGCGGCATCGGTCACCACGTGATGTTCGGCAAGGTGCTGGTGGAGGCTGCCCCATGACGACGACGCCGGCCACTCCGCCGCCCGCGGGCATCGCGGGCATCTCCGCCGTCCATCGGCTGACGTCCGCCTACCTCATCGTCGCGCTGCTGGCGCTGCTCGGAGCCAACGTGCCCGGCCTGCTTCAGGCGCTCGACCACGCGGGACTCGACCTTTACCCGGCCGCGCAGCCGGTGCTCCGCTCCTACTACCAGGGGCTGACCGTCCACGGGGTCCTCAACGTCCTCGTCTGGACGACGTTCTTCATCTGCGGTTTTCTCACGTTCGTCACCGTCTACGCGCTGCGTACGCCACTGGCCAGCCTCCGCCTGGCCTGGGCGACGTTCTGGCTGATGGTTGTCGGGCTGGTTCTGGCCGCCTGGCCGATCCTGACCAATGAAGCCTCGGTGCTCTTCACGTTCTACCCACCGCTCAAGGCCCATCCGGCCTTCTACCTCGGCCTGACGCTGGTCGTGGTCGGCACCTGGTTCGTGACCGCCAACCTGGCGCTGACCTATCGCCGGTGGCGCCGGAGCCATCCGACCGAGCGGACGCCCATCGCCGCCTTCGGCTCCCTGGTCACCTTCGCGATGTGGACGCTGGCCAGCGTCGGCGTGGCCGTCGAGATGCTGGCGTTGCTCATCCCCTGGTCCCTGGGACTCGTCGCCGAGATCGATCCGCTGCTGGCCCGAACGCTCTTCTGGCTGACCGGCCACCCGATCGTCTATTTCTGGCTCCTGCCGGCCTATGTGTCCTGGTACGCGATGGTGCCCCGGCTGGCGGGTGGGCAGCTCTTCAGCGCACCGATGGCCCGGGCCGCGTTCATCCTCTTTCTCCTGCTGTCGACCCCGCTGGGCCTGCACCACCAGTTCACCGATCCCGGCATCTGGGAGCAGTGGAAGCTGCTGCACGCGTTCCTCACGTTCGTCGTCTTCTTCCCCAGCCTGCTCACGTTCTTCAACGTCGTCGCCTCGCTGGAGTCGGGGGCGCGCGCGCGGGGGGGCACCGGCTGGGTCGCCTGGACCCGCCGGCTGCCCTGGGGGGACCCGGCGCTGACCGCCCAGGTCCTGGCGATGATCCTGTTCGCCTTCGGCGGCATCGGCGGGCTCGTCAACGCCTCGTACAACGTCAATCTGATCGTCCACAACACCGCCTGGATCGTCGGCCACTTCCACCTCACCGTCGGGACCGCCGTGACGCTGTCGTTCATGGGCATCACCTACTGGCTGGTGCCCCTGCTGAGTGGCCGGCAGCTCTTTAGCCGGCGCCTCGCGTTGGCTCAGGCGTGGACCTGGTTCGTCGGCATGGCGGTGTTCTCGGAGACCCTGCACCGGCTGGGGCTGCTCGGCATGCCCCGGCGCACGGCGATGTCCCTCGCCCCGTACGTGCTCCCGGAGTGGCGGGGGCCGCTTCTGCTGGTCGGCATCGGCGGCGTGGTGCTCTTCGTCAGCGGTGTGCTCTACTTTCTCAACCTCGGTCTGACTCTCGTCGCGTCGCGCCAACCCGCGGCGGTGGAGGTGCCGCTGGCGGAGTACGGCGACGCCGAAGACCACTCGCCAGCGTTCCTCGATCGCTTTCGCCCCTGGCTGGTCGCGGCCGTCGCGCTGGTCCTGGTGGCCTACGGGCCGACGCTGATCCACCTGCTGGGGACCCTCTCGCCGGTGGTGGGGCGCCGGGTCTGGTAGGAGGCCGCGGGGGAGAAGCGAAGGTTCCAAGCCCCAGCCGTTGCGGTCGAGAGATCACCGCCTTCTCAGTCCTCTTGACAGCGGCCAATGGGTTTGCTACAATGCATTGACGATGCGGTTGCTCAATGGGGCCAGAACGATGAAAGAGATTCTCACCACGGTCACCCAGCGCGGTCAAGTCACCCTCCCCGCCGAGGTCAGACGGTTGTTGGGGATAAAACCCCGGGATAAGGTGGCTTTCACCATCGAGGAAGGCCGGGTGGGTCTGCGTCCGGCTGCCTTCACGCTGCGGACCGCCTTTGGCTCGGTCACCCCCCAGCACCATCCGGAGGATTTTGAGGCGATCGCTCAACAAGCCAAAGCGGAGCACGTGGAGCGGGTGCTGAAGGAGATGGAACGCTCAGCGCGATGAGGTTCCTGGATACCAACATCATTCTGCGTTTTCTCACCCGTGATGACGAAGCCAAAGCCCAGGCGTGTCTTGCCCTCTTCGAACGGGTCGAGCGCGGGCAGGAAGAGATCACCCTCTCGGAAGCGATCTTAACCGAAGTCTGCTACGTCCTCTCCTCTTCCCGCCACACCTACCAACTCAAGCGGGAGGAGATCCGCGCCCGTCTCCTGCCTCTCTTGAACCTGCGGGGTCTGCACCTGCGGGATAAACGGCTCTACCTTCGCGCACTTGACCTCTACGTCCAATACCCCCGTCTCGACATCGAAGATGCCGTCAGTGTTGCCCGGATGGAAGCCGCCCAGATCACCGAGATTTACAGCTATGACACGGACTTCGATGGCATCCCCACCCTCAAGCGTCTTGAACCCTGACGCAACAGGTGAATCTCCGAGGGGTCAAGGCAACCCGCGTCGGTAGACAGGGCTTATGCGTTCTGATCATGCTGGCGGTTGAAACCGCGCCTGCCATTGCCAAGTCGGCCTGCGCCGACTTTTTCAGCCCGCGAAGGTTACATTGAGTGAACCTAGTACTACAACCGTATTTTGATGGGGTATACTTTAGGCAGCACACGTGAATTCTGTCTGCCTGGAGTAGTAGCATGAACATTGATCCACTTGACCGATGGGCCGACTCGTTTGCCGCCTTCCAGGCCCGCTTTGCCCATCTGTTCAGCCGCCGCGAGACGCGGGAACAAGCGGCCAAGTACCTGCGGGGGT
>JACPQP010000339.1 GCA_016190465.1 Chloroflexota bacterium | reverse complement strand
GTTGTGCTGTGTAACACAGTGTAACACACCGACTAGGAGAGACGCTGCTGGATGTCCTCGATCCGCTCCTCGATCCTCGCCAGGCGTTGTTCCACCCTGGCCAGCGCGTCACCGCGCGCGAGCAGGTCGACCATGTACTGGTTCAGGCTCACACCTTGGCGCTCGGCCCCCTCGGCGAGCTTCCGGTGGAGCGACTTCGGCAGCCGCACGTTGAACTTGCCACTGTACTCCTCTGGATAGGAGGGCAGCGGAATATCGGCGCCCGCGGCATGCTCGGTTTCGAGCCAAAGCGTACGGATCTCTTCTGCTGCCGCCGGAATCTCCTCTATGCGCTCGACCTGGGTCATGCAGCCGGGCAGATCAGGGAAGAGGATGACATAGCCCCCATCCGGATCGGCGACGACGTGGAAGGGATACTGCAGGAGCAGGTATTCCTGGAGCTTGTTTCGCGCTGCGGTTGTCATGCTAGTCCTCGTCCAATCCCAGAAGCTCGCAGACCTGATCGAGGTAGATCCGTTTCACCTTGCGGCCGCGAACTGTCGGAATGGTGATCGTGCGGTGGCCGGCCCTCCTGAAGGCACGGTGACTTCCCTTGCCACCCTCTGGCAACCAGCCAAAGGCTTCGAGCAGGGCGCGAACGTCCTCGAAGTCCGCCTCGGTCGGCCGGGCGCGAATCCGCGCGATGAGCTTCTCAAGCTGACCCATCGCTAGACCCTGTCGTCGCAAGAATAGTACCATCGGCGGTACTACCTGTCAAGCCATAACCTTGTTTCTGTCTCATCCGCGATGCGGATCTGCTCCTTGACCGAGCGGTAGTTCTCGACAGTCAGCGCTCGTACCCGGCCCATGTCTTCCCTCCGTGGTGATTAGCGAGCCCCCGCGACGCGTGACTCCTCACCAGCGATCCTCAGGTTCAGGTCCAGCAGCCGATGGAGCACCTCCCGCCGGGCCTGCGGCGCGATGGCGTAGCGCATCTGGCTGCGCTCGTTCTGGCGGAAGCCGTGATCGGGGTCGAGATCCTGCCACCCGTAGCAGGCGAGGATGGCCCGGTCCAGCCCGGCGTGCATCTCGCGAAGCCGCCTGACGTCAGCGTCTCGGCAGTTTGGATTGTGGAAGAGGTTGGAGGTCTTGGTCAGCCCCAGGTTGCGGGCCAGCATCATCTGGCGCCGGTGCTCGTGGTACTCGCCACCCGCCCGGGCGGCCCCGTTCCGGTCGTCCGCGGATTGCTCTTGCGGGAACGGGAAGTTGTCGAAGCAGTCGGTCGGTGTGTACCGGATATCGGTGCGCATAGTGGAGGCGTTGCGCCGTACCCACGCCTCATGTGCGTTGGACTGGAGCAGGGCGAAGTGGTAGTCGTCGTCGAAGGCGAACACCATGACGACGTCGCCGTACACCATGTTCGTCGGCACAAAGGCTAGCATATGGAGTTCACTCACACGGCTACGCACCAAGACTCGGTCCAGACCGGCTATTGCCTCGCGCATGTCCACGCGGTACCTGGCAAACAACCACCATCTCTCGCGCTCGTGCTTCTCCTTGACTCGGTCGCGTTCGGGCTTGACACGCTCCTCGACGATGCTCAGCAGATCCGGGTACTCCTCAGCCTTCTCAAGTGACCAGTCGAAGAAACAGATGACGCACCGGCTGGGCGACTGGTCGGGTCGGGAGTTCACGTCTTCGCCCGTAAGGTATGGCAGCAAGCATTCGCTGTTGCGCCTATCCTTCGCTATCAGGTGCTTGGCCTCCTTGGAGTTGAGGACGAAGCCGATGCCGCGTACAAATGAAGACCCCATTCTCGTTGGCATGCAGTAGCCTGGGTTCCGCTTCGCGCTCGGCGTCCAGACGGGACGAGACCTTTGACACGGTGTCGCGATCCAGCTTCACGGAGCCTGTCCATCCACCACGCCGGATCGCCACCAGGTTCACTTCGACGTTAGCGGCGCTGGGCCACTTGATGAATCGCCGGGCAAAGGTGATGGTTCCACCGCCCGTCACGATCACCGCCAGCCCGGCCTCACGAGTATCGCCCTGGCCGATGCTGTTGGTGGCGACCATACCCAGGTGGCCACCAGGCGTCAGGAGGCTGAACGCCCGGCGGAAGAAGTAGGCGCAGAGGTCGGCCACACCCCCGGCCGGAGCGAAGGAAGTGAACAGATACCCTCGGTACTTCTCACCGAAGTCGCCACTGATCTTGAGTCCGCCGACGAACGGCGGGTTGCCGATCACCACGTCGAAGCCGCCCCGCGCGAAGACCTCCGGGAACTCCAGCGGCCAGTGGAAGAAGCGCCGCTCGTCGCCAAGCACGATGGCCGAGGCGGCAAGCTGGTTGTCGATGCCGTTGGGGTGAGCCAGTGACCGACGCACCACGTCGGTGGTCGGGACCAGGCCGCCGTCCTCGGGCAGCCGCAGCGGCGCGAAGAACGCGGCGGTCCAGAGGTCACAGGAGAGATTGTGGTTGTAGTAGGTGGTGCCCCGAGCCCGCAGCGCCTCGTACAGCTCCGCCTTGGCGCGCACGTCGTCCGGCGTCCGATCGTCGAGCGTGGCCAGCGCTCCGAAGTCCTCGGCCAGCTTCGTCGGGCGCTCGGGAGTGGCCAGGATGGTGTCCAGGCTGTGCTGCACCCGTTCCTCACGGTTTCGATCCCGGTAGTATCGGGCCGCGGTCTTGCTGTCGCCGGCCACGGCAGCGTAGGCTTCGTCGGGGACGCCCTGCTCGAGCACATCCAGGTCGAAGACGCCCACCAGGCTGTCGCCGCACTTGACATGGTGGTCGAGGAAGCTCAAGGGCAGGCCGGGCTCGTGCCCCTCGATCCAGAGCGCCACCTTGCAGAGGTCCACCGCCAGCGGGTTCTTGTCCACGGCGTAAACGCAGGTCCGGATCACTGCACGGACGGCATCGCGGTACACCTCCGGCGAGGGTTCCTCCTCGGCGGTCCGGATCTGCGCGAGGCGGCGCCCGATCCGGCGAGCCGCGGCGAGCAGGAAGTGGCCCGAGCCCGAGGCCGGGTCGCCGACGCGCAGGCCGAGCAGAGCGGCGGCCCGCTCCGGGGGGGTCTTCGCCTCGGCCAGCCGCTCCTCCATCACCGGCACCAGCGCCGAGTCGATCAGCTCGCGCACGAGCTCGGGCGGCGTGTAGTACGAGCCCGTCTGCCGGCGCTCGCTGCCCGCGACGAGGTCGAAGGCGCCGGGCGTGGCGGTTGAAACCGCGCCTATCGCTGCGAAGTCGGCCTTCGCCGACTGCCCGGAGCCCGCGAAAGCGGGCTTTGCAATGGCAGGCGCGAATTCATTCGCCAGCCAGGTAACTGCCGGCCGGTAGTCCAGCAGGCTCTCGTAGACCGAGCCCAGCTCCTCGACGTCGAGTCCGGCGTAGTTCACCCGGCGGCGGACCCTGCCATCGACAAATGTCGACAGCGACCGGACCGCCCGGAGGAGTCGGGCGTTCTCGCAGCCGGCGCCTTCGAGGTCAGCGCAGGCCGCCTCTCCGAACAGCTCGCCGTCCAGCGCCGACAGGCCAAGCTGCCCGGCCGCGCCCGACTCCCGGAACAGGCAGAACGTCTGGAGGAGACCCTGCCAGAGGTCCGAGTAGTGGTCGTCGGCGAAGTAGCGCTCGCAGCGTTCGCGCAGCCGGCCGAGGCTGTAGTGCCGGGTGTAGATCGGCTGGCGGTCGGCGTGCTCGTGCTTCGGGTCGAAGACGAGCCGTCGTTCCTCGACGACGAACAGGAACAGCAGCCGGTAGACGAGCCGCAGGAGCTGGCGGTAGTACTCCTCGGGGCCGAGCTGACCGCTGTGGAGCTTCGCGCGCAGCGCGCCGCTGTCCGGGTGGGCCAGAAAGGCCGTCCCCAGCTCCTTCAGCGCGGCCTCGACGCCGTCGCGCAGGCGCTCGCGGACCCGACCGCCCTCCTCCAGCCCCCGCTGGTAGTACTTCTCCAGCCAGCACTCCGGAGCGTCGGCGGCGCCTCGCGGGAAGCGCGACCGGTGGAGCAGCCGGTAGAGCAGCACGAACTCGCTGTACTGGTTGCCCTGGAGCATCGCCCGGAGGTCGAAGTCGACGTAGGTCGGGCCGGCCACCCGGGCCGAGGCCCGGAGGAGGCGCAGGCGCTCGCCGTCGGTGGCGAGACCCCAGAGGGCATCACTGCGGTTGAGGTATTCCTGGACGAGGGCGTAGGGGCTGCGCCGGGTCCCCTCGGCCCGCCGGTCCAGGCTCTGCCCCAGCGCGACCACGAGCACCGGCGGCGCGTCCGGCCCATCCCCGGCCCGGTGGGAGATGGCGTAGCTTTCGCCGCCGACCTGCGCGGCAGCGCGCTGGACGGTCAGCGCGTAGCCCAGGCGCTCGAGGAGCGGGATCACCCAGTAGGTCCGAGTGAGGGTGGTCAGGCTCGCCCGGGAGTGGGCCCGGCGGCGCTGGAAGGCGTCCCAGTAGGCGGCGACGTCCGAGAAGGCCGTCTGGATGTCGTCGCTCAGGCGCGAGGGGACGTCGGGGCCGAAGTCGGCCGCGCGCTGCCCCTCGACCTGGCCGAGCGCGATCCGCTCCAGGAGATCGGCGGGGAAGAGGCCACCCTCGACGACGACGGTGACGTAGGCCATCAGCGCCCGCCTCCTGATGGCACCAGTACGTAGCAGCCGAGGATGTCCGGCGGCGTCCGGGGGACGACCTCCAGCCGCGACGCCCTGACCAGCGCCCGGATGCGCCGGTGCGATTCCTGGAGCCGGGCGACCCGTCCCTCGACGATGGATGCGTACCAGTCAGTCTGGCGCTGGAGGAGGTCGAGGGCCCAGGCGACGTGCTCTCGGCGCTCCGCCGGGGTCAGGTTCGCCACGGGTCGCGCTCGCCGCAGGAGGTCGCGCGCCGTGTCCCGCGCGGGCTCCAGGTAGGTTGCCGAAAGTTCGCGATGGTCTCTCTGGAACGCTGCCAGCGCCACCTCCTCCGCGAACTCCTCCACCTCCTCCCGGAGCAGGTAGCGCAGACGCAGGAGGACGACCGCGGTCCGGCGACCGACGGCGTCGGTGAGGGTCGCGCCGCACCGGGCGAAGCGCTCGTCGGGCTCGGGCGCCAGCGCCGCCCCGAGGACGGCGTCGCAGAAGGCGGCGACCACCGGGTGCGTCCGCCCGAGGGCGAGGGCCTTCTCGTCCTTCAGCCGGTCGAAGCTGACGCGGAGCGTTCCGCCGCCGAAGCCACGCTCGGCCAGCGTCGGTCGCAGCGAGCCCGGGTCGAGGTCGAAGACTCCGGCCTGGCGGGTCCCGCGCAGGTGGCCCCCGAAGCGCTGGGCGGCGTCGGCCAGGAACGTCTCGACGGTCTCCGGGGTGCCCAGGACGGGGTCGGTGGCCTTGATCTCCCGGTCGACCTCGTCGGGCTGGATGCCGCGCTGGGCAAAGTAGGCCCTCTCCTTGCCCTCCCGTTCGGCCGCGGCCTCCCATTGGGCGTGCAGCCGGCTCACCTCGGGCGTCTCCAGCGCGAGCTGGAGCTGGACCGCCGTCGCGGCCCGACCTCGCAGGAGCACGTTGTCGACGACGGCCTGCATCACCTGCTCCGGCTCGGCGGGCACCGGGACCGAGATGCCCAGGCGCTTGCGGATGGTCTGGGCCTTCCGGATCAAGACCTCGAGGACGACCAGGTCGGCCGGGTTGTTCGCGCCGTAGAGCAGGACGATCCGGACCTCGGGCCGGCGCTGGCCGAAGCGGTCGACCCGCCCCTCTCGCTGCTCCAGCCGGTTCGGGTTCCAGGGGAGGTCGTAGTGCAGGACCGCGTCGAAGTGGTCCTGGAGGTTGATGCCCTCGGACAGGCAGTCGGTCGCGACCAGCGCCCGGACGGGATCCTCGACCAGCTCGGCCACCTTCTCCCGGCGCTCCTCGTCCCCCAGCTCGCCGGTCACGGCGGCGACGCGCAAGCCGGGGAACTCTGGCCCGAGCTGGCCCGGCAGGTGCTTCTCGAGGTACCTGGCCGTGCTGATGAACCGGCAGAAGACGATCGGTCGGAAGCCACCCCGGAGAAGGCCGGCGACGACCCCGGCCGCCTCCATCAGTTTCCGGTCGTCCGGGGTGCCCGCCAGGGCCTCTGCCTCCCGACGGAAGGCGGCAAGCCGGCGCCGCTCGGCATCGCTCAGGGAGGGCTCGGCGTCCTCGACCGGGGCCGAGGGCACGTAGTCGCCGACGTTCTCCTCGTCGAGCACGTCGAGCACCTGGGGCCGGTAGGTGGCGTCGATCTCGTCCGGGACGAGCTCGGCCTCCTCGCCGGAGGCGCGCTGGCCGGCGCGCTTGCCCAGGACGGCGTCGGCCGCATCCGGACTGGAGAGGAGGCAGCGCAGCAGGGCGATGGCGGCCCAGTGGCGAACGCGCTGCTGGGGAGCGCGTAGCCCTGTCCTGGCGCTGACCGACTCCCGACAGTAGGCGAGCACGTCCTCGAACAGCCGGTAGTAGCGCTCGGAGAGGGTGTAAGTGCGCTCCTCGGAGCGGCGCTCCGGGAAGGGCGTCTCGGCGCCGAGCCAGCGGACGAGGTCGCTGCGCCGGCGCTGGACGACGTAGGGCAGGAGGCGCCGGCGGTCGAGCTCGGCTTCGGCGGCAGGGCCGATCGCGTCGAGCTCCGGGCGGATCAAGCCGAGCAGCGACCGGAAGCTCTCCTCGATGCCGGAGTGCGGGGTCGCCGTCACCAGGAGCAGGTGCCGCCCGGGGTCATCGGCAAGTCTGCGCACCAGCGTGTGGCGCTCGTGCTGGGAGCGGTCGCGGTCGCCGCGAGGCCGGGCGGCCGTGTGCGCCTCGTCGACGATGACGAGGTCGGGAGCGTTGCGCACGAAGGCGTCGGCCTGCCGGTCGGACTTGACGAAGTCGACGCTGGCCACGAGATAGGGGTAGTGCTGGTAGATGCTGAGGTCCTGCCGGGGAAGCTCGCGCTGGAGCCGGGCGATCTGGGAGGGTTGGACGACCCGGGGATCGAGCCCGAACTTCTCCCGGAGCTCGGTGGCCCACTGGTCGCAGAGGTGGGCGGGGCAGAGGACCGCCAGGCGGCGCGCGAGGCCCCGGTCGAGCAGCTCCCGGGCGATGAGCGCTGCCTCGATCGTCTTGCCGACGCCGACATCATCGGCGATGAGCAGCCGGACCGTCGGGAGCCGGAGGGCCATGATGAGCGGGACAAACT
>JACPQP010000343.1 GCA_016190465.1 Chloroflexota bacterium | reverse complement strand
GGGGCGACACGGCGACGGGGCGACCCTCTCCGTGGGGGGAAAAGGGTCAAAGGGAAAAGGGCGAAGCTCCGGTTTCCCCTCTTCCCCTTTTCCCCTCTTCCCCTCACGGAGAGCGTCGCCCCGCCGCCGACACGAAGGCACGAGGACGTCGCCGACGGGATCGAGCTGGTGCTGATGGACGCGGGCGTGCGCCTACCCCGGCAACAGTTGTGCCGGTCGGCCGAGGAGGCGGTGGCCGCGGCCGAGGCGATCGGCTTTCCGGTCGTGGCGAAGGGGATCGCCCCGGAGCTGCCCCACAAGATGGACGTCGGCGCGGTGGTGTTGGGGGTAGGCGACGCGGCGGCGGTGCGCGATGCTCAGCAGAGCATCAGCCGGGCCGTGGCTCGAGCTGGCGGCACGCTCGGCGGCGTGCTCATCCAGGAGATGATCGACGGCGCGCCCGCGATCGAGCTGGCGGTGGGGATCATCTTCGACCCACAGTGGGGGCCGGCGCTGATGCTGGCGATGGGCGGAACCAGCGTGGAGGCCCTCGGGCTGGCCGCGTGGCGCCTCTGCCCGCTGGCGGAGTGGGAGGTCGACACGATGATCGCGGAGATCCGGGGCCTAGACCGGTTGCTGGGCGGCTACCGTGGCCGCCCGGCGCTCGATCGGCGTGCGCTCTGCCGGGCGGTGGCACGCTTGTCCCAGGCCACCGCGGATCTCCCCACGGGAGGCGTCGAGATCAACCCGCTGGTCGTGCTGCCTGAGGGCGAGGGGACCATCGCGGTGGACGTGCGCCTGGGATGAATGGCTCGCTCATCGGTCGGTGGGGTACTCGGCGCGCAGGCGATCCTCGCGCGCGATGGCGCGCATCTCCTCCCCGGGCAGCGGCTTCGCCAGGAAGCCGGCGGCGCCACGAAGCAAGGCCACGTTCGGATAGCGTGGCGCTCCGGGTCACGCGCTCTTCGTCGGCGGAAGCTGCCAGGGCGGCAGGAGGGTGGGTTTTGGCCGGATGGGGCGCACGCCCGGAGGGTGGGGCGCCGGCTCATCGTCGGCCGCGGGGGAAGGTAGCGTAACCTTCCCATCCAGGACGCCGGTCAGCTCGTCTCCCTGGAGCGTCTCCCGCGTCAGCAAGAGACGGGCGACGGCGTCGAGTCGCTCACGGTAGCGGACCAGCAGATCGCGCGCCCGCAGCCGGGCTACCTCGATCAGCTTGCGTATCTCCTCGTCGATCTCTCGCGCCGTGAAGTCTGAGTAGGCGTGGTCCTGGGGATAGCGGGCGAGGGCGGGATGTCCGCCGAGCACAACCGGGCCAACCACCTCGCTCATCCCATACTCGCAGACCATCTTGTGAGCCAGCTCGGTCGCATGCTGAAGATCGCTGCCCGGTCCGGTCGTCGCCTCGCCAAACACCACTTCCTCGGCGGCCAATCCGCCGAGCGCGAACGCCAGGGTCTCACCGAGGTGTGACCTGGTCCAGAGGTGGCGATCGTTCGTCAGGAGCAGGCGGGTGTGGCCGCCAGAGGCGCCGCGGGCGACGATGGTGACCTTGTGGACCGGGTCCAAGTTTGGCAACAGATGGGCGACCAGCGCATGGCCCACCTCGTGGTAGGCGGTGATCGCTTTTTCCTGCGGGGTGAGCAGTCGGCTGCGCCGGGCCGGTCCCGCCATCACCCGGTCGATGGCCTCCTCGAGATCGGAGTCGTCGATTCGCATCTTCGCGCGCCGTGCGGCCAGGATAGCGGCTTCATTCACCACGTTCTCGATGTCCGCGCCAGAGAGGCCGGACGTCTGGCGGGCCAGCCGCTCGAAATCGACGTCGGCGGCCAGCGGCTTGCCACGCGCGTGGATCCGAAAGATGGCCAGCCGACCGGTCACGTCCGGGCTGTCCAGCGAGATGTGGCGATCGAAGCGGCCCGGTCGCAGCAGAGCCGGATCCAGGACGTCCGGACGGTTCGTCGCGGCAATGATGACCAGGTTGGCCTGCTTGTCGAACCCATCCATCTCGACGAGGATCTGGTTGAGCGTCTGCTCCCGCTCGTCGTGGCCGCCGCCGAGCCCGATGCCCCGCTGGCGCCCCACCGCGTCGATCTCGTCGATGAACACGATGCACGGTGCGCTGCGCTTCGCCTGCTCGAACAGATCGCGCACCCGGGAGGCCCCGACGCCGACGAACATCTCGACGAACTCGGAGCCGCCGATGCTGAAGAACGGCACTCCGGCTTCGCCGGCGACCGCCCGGGCCAGCAGAGTCTTGCCGGTGCCGGGTGGACCCACCAGGAGAACCCCTTTCGGCGCCCGCGCGCCGAGCGCGAGGAACCGGGCTGGCGACCGCAGGAACTCGACGATCTCCTGGAGCTCCTCCTTCGCCTCGTCGACGCCGGCCACGTCCTCGAACCGGACCCTGGGGCGATCGGAGACGATCTTCCGGGCCCGGCTCTTCAGGAACGAGAGCGTCTGATCGCCCGGGCCCGCCTGCGGCGACTGGCGCGAGAAGACCAGGATCAGCACGAGCACGCCGATCAGCGGCAGGATCCAGATGAACGATCCCAGCCAGTCGAAGCCGGAGGACTGATCGACGCGCAGGTCGACCCTGGCGAGCTGCTGGTCGGTCACGCCCATGGCCCGCAAGGTCTGGGTCAAGCCAACGTCCGACTCCTTGCGCGAGGTGACTCGCCGGCCGTCGATCAGCACGACGGTGAGGTCATCTCCCGAGACGACGATGGTGCTGACCGCGCCGCTTTTCACGCTGCCGGCAACCGTGCTGAGTGCGACCGTGTCCGCCGGCTCGGTTGGGAAGAGCCGTGGGACGAACAAGATGACCCACAGCACCGGCAGGCTCAGCAACAGGCTGATCGCCAGGATGTCGCGCAGCTTGCGGCTGGATCCGTTGTCATCCACAGGCGTCACCCCCTTCCCCTTCCGGCGGGACCGCTCTCAGGGTCCGGGACGAACGGTTACCGCAGATGAACACAGATGAACGCAGATAGGGGATCAACTATCCGCGTGTATCTGCGTTCATCTGCGGTTTCCAACTCCGTGCCCCCGAGAATACCGATGGCCAGGGCTCGCCCCATTCTGTCGTATCATCGGCCAACGACAGGCAGTAGGACTTCGGCTATTGTGGCAAGATGAGTGCCAGTTGTGTTCATCTGTGGTTGCCCTTCGCCCCGGCCCCACCGGTGTCGGCTGATTGCCGACGGCTGCTACGCCGCGCGACGAGCGGAAACGTTGAGGAGGACCCGCACGCCCTCGTCCTCGAAGCGGAAGGGGACCCGACGGAGACCCCGGGACTCGAGCACCTCGGTGACCGCCAACTGATGAGGAACAGGAACGCTGAGGAGCAGGAAGCCCCCGCCGCCGGCGCCGGTGATCTTGCCACCCGTGGCACCCAACCGTCGCGCCTCGGCGTAACACTCGTCGATCGAGGCATTCGAGATGCCGGTGGCGAGCCGCTTCTTCTGCTCCCAGCCCGCGTCCAGAGTAGCGCCAAACGCGTCCGGTTCGCCGTCGAGGAGCGACTCCCGGAGCTGCTCGGCGGCGCGCCTGATCTCGTGCAGCGAGGAGATGACAGTGCGCTCCTGGTGCACCGTGGCGCGGCGCTGCGAGCGGAGGATCGCGGCGGAGTCACGCGAGACCCCGGTGAAGAAGAGCAGCAGCTCCGACTCGAACCGGATTCGCTCGGACGGGTCGAGCGCGAGCCGCTCGACGCGAGTGCCTGCCGGTCCGAAGTGGATCGCATTGAAGCCACCGAAGGCGCTCGCGTACTGGTCCTGCCGGCCAATCGGCATGCCGAGCTTCTCGATCTCGACGCGACACGCCAGCTCAGCGATCTCGGCACGCTCCATCGGTCGGTCGCCGAGCGCGGCGAAGGCGGCGATCATCGCCACAGCGACCGCGCTGGACGAACCCAGGCCGGTGCCGGGCGGGACTTCGGCGGCGATGAACAGGTTGACGCCGGTCCGCCACGCGAACTCGTCGGCGATCGCCTGGGGGAGCGCCAGGTCGCCGTTCCAGAGGAGCTGCTGGTTCGGCGGGATGTGGTACAGCGAGTGGGTATTCGCCGAGATAATCTGGAGACCATCGCACTGGTCGGTGGTGACGATGACGTACACGTACTTGTTGATCGTCGTGCTGACCACCAGACCACCGTGGATCTGATGGTAGTCGTCGAAGTCGGTGCCCCCGCCGGCGAAACTGATCCGCAACGGCGCCCGCACAATCAGCATCGGCTCTGCCTCCGGTTACCAGATCGACCGCGCGCGAAGCGGCCATCGGCGTCGCGTCCCGCGCCGCGCACCGCCCTTCCTCGGCGCGGACCGCGGCCCCGAGTAGCCATCAGTGATCAGTCATCAGGAGCGACGGCTACGTCCTTTGCCCCGCCCGCGTCGACGGCGCGCCATCCCCATGTGCCTTAGCATGCAGGGAGCGGGCCACCGGGGGGCGCTCAGCGATCGGCTTCCGGAAGGTCCAGGTTCGTCCCAGGATGACCGACGACTGTTCAGATGAACTGGGCCAGGTGCCGGCCGCCGACCGCGAAGCCGTCGAGCCCGGGGCACTCCCGGTCCTCGTTCTCGACGTCGAGGACGTAGTCGTAGCCGGCGTACCGGAGGGCGCCGACGATGGTGCCCCAATTGAGCTGGCCGCGGCCGGGGACACGGTAGTGCCACCACCAGTTCCCGATGATGCCCTGGCGGAAGAGCATCCAGGAGGAGATCTCGCAGTCCTTCAGGTCGGCGTAGTACCACTTCCCCGAGAACTGGCGAATCGCGTCCTCGGCCGGAGTGATGTGCAGCCAGACCAGATGACTCGGGTCGCAGCTCAGCCCGAGGGCCGGGGAGGGGATGGCCTCCAGGCAGCGCTCCCACATCTCCGGGTTGCAGGCGATGTTTCCCATCCGGACCGCCGTGTCGAGGGCGATCCGGACGCCCTTCTCCTCGGCGCGGCGGACAGCCGGCGTGAATCGCTGGCGAAAGAGCGCGACGACCTCGTCGACCTTATCGGTCGGGTTCCCGGGCGGGATGGAGGGCGTGCCGTAGAAGTGCCAGCTATAGGGGCTGCCGGTGTTGGTGACGACCACCGGCGCGCCGAGCGCCGCGGCGGCGTCGATGCAGCTCAGCAGGCGCTCGGCGTTTGCCGTCGCTTGAGCCGGATCGGGGTGCAGCAGCGCGGTGTGGGCGGAAAGGGCCGAGAGGAAGAGCCCGTGGCGGCGCAGCGAGGCCAGCGTCTCGTCGGGTCCGCTGGCCAGCACGCGGTCCGGGGCGACCTCCCCGCGCGCGGGCAATCGGATCGCCTGGAACCCGTGGGCCGCGCCCCACGCCGCCAGCGCATCGAGCGTCGTCGTGCCATCCCCGTAGCCCGGAGAGAAGCCCAGTTGCATCGTTCCCCCGTTCGCGAGGAGGGAGGAGGTCCGGCGCTCGTCGCCCCCCGCCTCACGCCTCACGCATCAATCGCGATATCGTGGCGAGCTGCGGGCGCTTGAGCAGCCCGTGGTGGTAGAAGCTGATCTGGTCGACGCCCAGGCGGATCGCCGCCTGGACCGCCTCGTGAAAGCCGGGCGAGCCGGGACGCTCGGGCCCGATGGCGCTCTGGTTGTGAACCAGCTCGATCCGGCGCGGGCTGGCCCGCACCCGTTGGACGATCGCCGCGGCCTCCTCCGGGTGCTGGCGGGGGTGCGGGATCATCACCGCGCCGATCACGTCCAGCACGCGCTCGAGCCGCAGGCCGTCGAGGGCATCCGGCCGCACCGGGACACAGATACCGGCCGATGGGCGAGCGCCCGTCACGATCCGGGCGATCCGCCGCACCAGGCGCTCGACCGCCTCGTGGCGCAGCTCGACGAAGCGGCCAAGCTCGGGGTCGGTGGACCCAGACTCGGCCAGCCGCGGCGCGACCGGCTCGGGCGATGGCTCGTCGCCGGCCTCGGCGAAGCGACGCTCGACCTCCCCGACGACCCACCGTCGCAGCCGCTCCACGTCGATGCCCTCGGCCGCGGCGGCACGCCCGCAGGCGTGGCAGAAACAGAGGCCGAGCAGGTAGCGCGCCCACTCGCTCAGCGCGATGCCGATCCGCTCGCGGACGACGCCGTAGGCGAAGTCCGGAAACCCGATGCCCTCCAGCTCGACGAGCTGGATCGGGTACTGCTCGACCAGGTCGGCGCCGAGCGCGACCAGGTAGTCCTGGACATCGGGGTTGGCCGGACAGGTGCCCGAGGGCATCCGGTCCCCGAACGGCAGGACGCGCGCCGTGTCCGGGTAGATCCGGGTGACCCATGGCTGGAACATGCCGATGGTCCACGCGTTCAGCGTCAGCCCCCCATCGGCGACCAGCCGCGCGACAGCCGGCCAGGCCCGGAGCACGGGCGATTCCGGCCAGAGGGATGGGACGATGCGGGCGTAGCGGTCGAGGCGGGCCGGGAAGAAGACCGCTCCGGTGTCGGTGTACATCACCTTGCGCAGCGGGTTGTGGGGCGCCAGCGTGGCGATGGCGTGGTAGTTCGCCGCCAGGTCGATCGCGGTGAAGCCCAGCTCCTGCACCTCGCGCAGCACGGACTCCGTGCCCTCGTCGGCGATGTCCCAGGGATAGGCCCAGAGCGATGTCCGCACGCGGCACCTCCACCAGGTAGTTGTCAATAATCAATAATCAGTTGTCAGTAATCAGTAGTCAGCAGCGCCAGGCAGCCATCGGGCAGCTTCCGGCTGACGGCTGATTCTCCACAGCGCGTGGTGAGTAAACCTGCCGGAAAGCGCCGACGAGCGCCGGCGCCGGCTGGTTCCGCCTGGCCAACCAGAGACGACCCGAACGACGATTGGAAAGATAGCTGATTGGCCGCGGGCTGACAAGTCGGATTCGCCCCGATCGAAATGATCCGGCGCTCACCGCGCTGCGCGGTCGAATGCTCCATCGGCGGTTATCTGAGGTTGCTGGGGCCGGCGACCGGAGAGCACGCCCGGTGCCGGATCATTCAGAATCCGCAATCTGAGCCAGTGGCACGCGGGTTGCGCCAGCAACAGGACCGCTGGCGAGGAGGCCGACGTGGCCATCATCCAGGCTCTCGTCGCGTTCCTGTTCCGGGCGACCAGCCCGTTCTTGAACGCCGCCTTCGGCTGGGCGACCGTGATGCTCTTCGGGAAGGTCCCCCAGAACCGACAGATCTACCTCTCCGTCATCGGGCTTGGCTCGGTCGTGTGGATCATCGCGCTGCTCGGCATCGTCTTCCCGTCGTTTGCCACGTTCCTGCTGGTGTTCGTGACGCTGCCGGCCTGGGTCGCCCGAATCTGGGCTCGACCGGCGATGCTCGCCCTCGCCGCCGTCACCCCGCTGGTTGTCGGCTACATCACCACGCGGATCTTCGCCCCGGAGGAGCGGCCCCGCGGCGGGATGGCGCTCGCTGCGGCGCTGCTCCAGGGCTACCCAAGCACGCTCGGCCTGGCGCTCACACTCATCTTGATGACCGTCTTCGCGCCGGTCCTGGAGATCCGGGCGCTCGTCCGGGGCTGGACGCGCCAGCACATTCCGGTGGTCGCCCGGGCCGACGACTATCTGGGGGTCGTCGCGGAGGTCGAGAAGGCGCTCCGAAAAGGTGGCCTCCAGGCCAGGCGGCGGCATGCGAGTTGGATGCTTCGGTTCCCGACTCGGATCCTGGCGCTGCTCGCAGGCAGGGCCATGCAGAACCTGGTGGCGGACAACCTCACCACCTTGCGAACCGCGGAGGTCGAGGTGCTGCTGTACCCGGCTGATCTGGTGATCAGCGGTCGAGAGACGGAGGCAGCCCAGGCCCGTGCCGCCATCGCCGAGCACCTCCCCTTGACCCGGGCCTCGATGACCTGGGAAAAAGGGGCCAGCGCGCTGGAGGATCGCCTCCGGTCCATCTGGAACGAGGTGAGGCACCGACCAACTCGGTTCACTGCTCAGGCGTGCCTCGCCAGCCTCCGGGCGGTCGAGCGCGACCTGCGCGCCCTCCAGGTCCCCTACGACGACTGGGAGGTGCTCTTCCGCGAGAAGCTGCTGGTCGAGCGGCGTCTGCTGCGGCTGGCCGCGGGCCTGGGCGACGAGGTCGAGGACCGGGCCGGCTCGCGGCCGGGAAAACCCGGCCCGGCCAGGGCGCCGGCCGCTCGGATCGCGCCACGGCTGGCGCTGCTCCCGGCGGCCATCGGCGCCATCCTGTTCGTCCTCCTCCTGGCGCGGAGCACGGTGTGGCGGCGGGCGGCAATCCGGTAGCTGGCGGGGGTCTGGGGGTGTCCCCCAGGAATATCACCCCACCAGCATCGCATCCCCAAAGCTGTAGAACCGATACCGCTCCCGAACCGCCTCGGCGTAGGCCGCCAGGACCCGCTCGCGGCCGGCGAAAGCGCAGACGAGCATCAGCAGCGTCGAGCGCGGCAGGTGGAAGTTCGTCAGCAGCGCGTCGACGACCCGGAAGCGATAGCCCGGCACGATGAACAGCCGGGTCTCTCCCTCGCCCGCCCGGACGCCCCCAACCTCGGTTCCCGATCCGTTCAATCCGCTCCCCGAATCCGTTGACAGCCCCCCGCCTGCCGCCGCCTCCAGCGTCCGGACCACCGTCGTCCCCACGGCGACGATGCGCCGTCCCTCCCGCCGTGCGGCGTTCAGCCGCTCGGCCACCGCCTCCGGCAGGGCGTACCACTCGGGGTGCATCCGGTGCTCGCGGACGTCTTCGACCTTGACCGGGGCGAAGGTGCCCGGGCCGACGTGGAGGGTGACGAACTCCAGCCCGACGCCCCGTGTCCGGAGCGCGTCGAGCAGCGCGGGCGTGAAGTGGAGGCCGGCGGTGGGGGCAGCGACGCTCCCCTCGTGGCGGGCGTAGACCGTCTGGTAGCGGGACGGATCGGGGAGCGGCTCGTGGATGTAGGGGGGCGTCGGCGTCTCGCCGATGGCCCCGATGGCCGCCCGCAGCGCCGGGCCGCTGACCGCGAACCGGAGCGTCCGCAGCCCATCCTCGCCGACCGCGACCACTTCGGCGTCCACCCCCTCACCCCGGGGGAGCGACGGGGCGACCCTCTCCGTGAGGGGAAGAGGGGAAAAGGGGAAGAGGGAAAACCGGAGCTTCGCCCTTTCCCCTTTGTCTCTTTTCCCCCCACGGAGAGGGTCGCCCCGTCTCCCCGTCTCCCCGTCGCTCCCCGGCGCCGATGGTTTCTCGAGGCGGACGCGCTGGCCGACGCGGAGGCCGGGGTGGGTCATCGCCGACCAGGTGTCGGGCCCGAGCGGGCGGACCAGGAGCGCCTCGACCAGGCCGCCGGTGGGCTTGCGGCCCCGGAGCCGGGCGGGCAGGACGCGCGACTCGTTGAAGACGAGGACGTCGCGAGGGCCGAGCAGATCCGGAAGCTCGACGAACCGGCGGTGGGCGATGCGCCCATCGTCCCGGCCCAGCACCAGCAGCCGGGAGGCGCTCCGGTCCTCCAGCGGCCGCTGGGCGATCCGCTCGGGGGGGAGGTAGTAGTCGAAGTCGGCCAGGCGCATACGCATCTCACCCTTTCACCCTTTACACTACCAGATTCATCCACTACAATGCGAGCATACCTGCCTGCGGCTCTCTCAGCGGCCGCTCGGCCACTCGCGCGCGGAGGAGTGGCGAAGGTTCGGCTGCCGCGTCGAACTCTGGCCAGCCGGGCGGAATGGTAGGTAGGGCAGTCGAAAGGGCACCCGCGTCGGGCGCGAAGGGGGTGATAATGCAGATGGACATGCTGGGCGAGGAAGCAGCCCTGCGGGTCCTCTGGGGGAAGAGCGCCGGCGACGGCGGATACCACCCCCTGGTCTGCCACGTGATTGACGTGGCGATGGTAGCATCCAGGATCTGGAACAGTGTACTTTCGCCACCTGCCCGCCAGCGAGTGGCGATGGCACTCGGTCTCCCCGAGACGGATGCGGGCCAATGGATCGCCTTCTGGGC